>JAVBSU010000039.1:0-6696 GCA_031556555.1 Christensenellaceae bacterium | reverse complement strand
GCCTGCATTGTGCCGCAGGGCGTGTAAAGGCCCTTTTCCGCGTGCGCCCAGTTGAACAGCCTCATGTCGTCGTCCAGCACCGGCGCTTTAGTGACGCTGGCTATCCAGGCCGACGAACCCAGGCAGGTGTACGTCATGCCCTCCTTCACGGCCAACGCACCGATAGCTCCCGCGACGCCGTCACCTCCGCCCATTACAACACTGGTGCCCGCCGCTATGCCGCACTCGCTTGCCGCAGTGGCGCTCACCTCGCCTATCACGCGCGTGGATTCCACGGCTTCGGGGAACTTGTCCGCGTCTACACCCGCCGCTTCCAGTATGAATCCGGCCCATTTGAAATCGTTGAGGCTAAAAGCGTTCGTGCCCGAAGCGTCGGAGTAGTCGGTATAGTATTCGCCCGTCAGGCGGTACGCTATGTAGTCCTTGGCGTTTAAGACTTTGTAAGTGTCTTTGTATATCCGAGGCTCGTTGTTTTTGACCATCAGTAGTTTTGCAAGAGAGTAAGACGCGCTTATACTGTGACCCACCGCGCGGTAGCATTCACACTTTCCGATGTGTTCGCGCAGATACTTTTCCTCTTCCTGCGACCTCATGTCCGCCCATATTATATGCGGACGCAGCGGCTCGCCGTTTTTATCCACGCAAAGGCAGCCCATCATCTGTCCACTGAACGAAACCACGGCGACGTCACCGGCGTCCACGCCCCTTAACAGTTCGCGCGACGAACCGCACACCGCTTTCCACCAATCCGCAGGATCCTGCTCCACTTTGTTCATCCCAAGGTAGTGTGTGTCGTAAGACGCCACGGCGCTCTTCACCATCTCACCATCCATGGTGAAAAGCGTGGCCTTGTTTCCCGACGTTCCAAGATCATGGGCTATTATATAATTCTTCATCCCGTTTACCTCTTTGCCTTTTTTAAAAATCTTTCCAGCTGCGCTTTATTCACGCCCACATTTTCCACAGCGTCCAGCGCCGCCCCGTTCATCCTGTACGCGGGGACGGCCCACACGCCGTTTTCGTCGTAAGCATAGCCGTTGGCGCGGTTAAGTTCATCCGCGTATCCGCCGCTCCGGAGAGCCTTGTCGAGGCCGTCCGTGTCCAGCAGGCCCTGCGCCTGCGCCACGACAGTCCCGGCGTCTTCCACGTTGACCCGTTTGACCAATGCGGCGCCGTACATCCTATCGTGGTACTCCATCACGTCCGCGCCCGCGTCCCGCGCGTAGAAGTAGCCGCGTATCAAAAGGTCGCTGTGGGGGCCGTAGCTGTCCGGCCTGGGATGGGCCTCGCACGGACGCCACACCACCTCAATGTCCGGATGCGGTTCGAGGGCCTGGTGCAGCAGCGCGTGCGCACGCATGCAGTAAGGGCAGGCGTAATCGTAAAACACCTCAAGCACGTTCATATGATAATTTCCTCCTAAGGCGAAGATTCATAACGAGCGCTATGGCGGACATTACCGCTATGCCCGCCACGTATGGCAGCGTGCTGCCATTGTTTTTAAATGGATACACTGTGAAAAGGTTTATGGCAAGGTTTCCCGAAAAGTGGAATACCGACGCCGGTATTACGTTTCCGTCCGCGCTCACTGTCAGCGCGTAGTAAGCGTAACTCTCGGCAACGCAGCCCAGGAAGAACAGCACGGCCGGCACGTCTATACTGAGATGCATGAAGAAGTGATAGTGCCACGCCGCCCACAAAAGGCCCGTAACGAGCGGAATTAGCATGGGCTTTAGCAAGGGCCCGAGTTGGTCCTGCAAGTAGCCCCTCCACCCAAGTTCCTCCGCTATGAGCGCCCAGCTCACCGCTACCCACTGCGCTGGGTTAAGCGCCATGAATTCGAACTCCGCGCCCGTCAGGGGTATCGTTACCAGCCGGGCCGCCAGGAACACAACGAACGGTATGGCAAAAGCAATGGCTATGAGCTTTGGGCTTACGTTCTCCAAGTAGCTTTTTCGAAGGAAGCAGCGCAGCCCGCCAGCCCCGCCGAACACAGCCGCGCATATTAAGGCGGCCAGCGTGGGCGACATCGCCTCCACCCCATAGAGAACGAGGCTCAAAGGGCCGGTCTGGAAGAGGGGCCAGCTTGTCATGGCCTGCACGCAAAATAGCGGCAACAAAAAAGCTATGGCCAAAAAGAGCGCCAGCTTGGGCAGCGGGCCCGCGCCTCCCGCCTTTACGGTGCGGCCCACCGCGGGTCTACTCTGCTATCTCGAGCGCCAGCTCCATCATCTGCGTAAACGTCTTTTCGCATTCTTCAGGAGTGGAGAACTCGCCGGTCAGCGGGCAGTCGGATACCGTGCAAACGCACAGGGCTTTTTTCCCGTAGAGGGCGGCGTTTGTGTAAAGGCCCGCGCTTTCCATCTCCACGGCCAGCACGCCGAGCTTCTGCCACTCTTTTAGGCTGTTGGCGTTGTCGTAAAAGAAATCCGAGCTGAATATGTTGCCCACCCGGTACTTAAGGCCCATCTCTTCCGCCATGTCCACCGCTTTCCTCAAAAGGCCGAAGTCGGCTATGGGCGCGTACGTCCCCGGCATCCTGAACTGGTAGAGGAAATTCGAGACCGTGCACGCCGCCTGGCCTATTACTATGTCGCGCACCTTTAAGTCCGGGTGTATCCCGCCCGCTGTGCCCACCCGGATTATACTCTCAACGCCGAAGTATTCGTAGAGGTCGTGCGAGTATATGCCCATGGAGGGAACTCCCATGCCGCTGGCCATCACCGTTAGCCGCTTTCCCTTGTAGTTCCCGGTAATGACGGGTATGCCGCGTATGTTGCTTATCTGTTCGCTGTCCGCGAGGTAAGTCTCGGCTATGAATTTAGCCCGTAGCGGGTCGCCCGGCATGAGGACCGTTTTTGCGATCTGCCCTTTATCCCCGCTTATGAATGTTGATGGTGTAGACATTTTCCTTGTTCCGCCTTTCTCTTTTCGTGATATGCATATGATAGCATAAAGCCCTCGATAATTTCAATCGATTGTCTGTGAAAATACTATTGTATTATCCTATATAATATAATATAATAATAAACAACAATAAACGAGAATTATTTCCCCCGGAGGTTTAAAATTGAGTATTGGCGCTGAAGAGAACATTTTCGCCGAAGAACGCAAGCAGATGACCGTAGAGCTTGTGAACGCCAACGTCAAGACGACTGTCGCCGAGCTTTGCGACAGGTTTTCAGTGTCCCCCGCCACCGTAAGGAACGACCTTCGGGACCTTGAGGAAGCGGGCCTTTTAAAGCGCACTCACGGCGGGGCTATATCCAACAGGCGTGCGGGCTTTGAACCAAACGCCTATCAAAAAGAAGTGGAGCGCATGAGCCAAAAGCGCAGCATAGCGCAGATGGCGCTGGCTTACGTGAACGAAAGCGATACGATCGCGATAGACACGGGCACGACCGCGTTTGAGTTCGCCAAGCTTTTAGGTGGTTTCAAAGAGCTTACCGTTGTCACAAACGACATCGAAATAGCGGCGTTTTTAGAACGCGGCTCAAACGCCGAGGTAATACTCGCGGGCGGCGAAGTCCGGCGCAACTTCCACTGTACTGTGGGCGAGAGAGCGGTTGCTTCAATTAGCGATTTAAACGTTGACCGCACTTTTCTAGCGGCGAACGGCGTGAGCGTTAAAAGAGGGCTGACAACGCCCAACACGGAAAACGCCTGCATCAAAAAACGCCTTACCGAGATGAGCGACGAGGCGATACTCCTCGCGGACAGCAGCAAGCTCGACAAAGCATCCTTCGTGCGCTACGCCGGTATAGGCGACATTGACGTGCTAATAACCGACGACGGGGCGGACGGCGAGTATATCCAGATGATACGCGACCAGGGCGTCGTCGTGGAGGTTTGTAAAAGCGAATGACAAGACTTGTTTAGGGGCGTTGCCCCTAAAACCCCACTGGGGAACATGTTCCCCAGACCCCCGCGAACTGGCGTTCGCATGATTAATATATTTAGTAAAGACAAGCGTTAGCTTGCCGCAGGTCAAGGGCCGACGGCCCTTGCGGATTCTCAAGGCAGCGCCTTGAGCCACCGGAGGTAATATGGCATCAAACGACATTGGAATAGCCCTCATCGGCGCGGGCCGGGCGGGCATGATACACGCGAACAATTTTAAAAACAGGGTTTCGGGCGCGCGCATGGTTGCCGTGGCGGACGCCCTGCCAGAGGTTGCGCAGGCCGCCGCAAACGAGCTGGGTATAACAAAGTGCGCCGCCGATTACAGGGAGCTTCTTGATGACAGCGCTGTTGACGCGGTGGTCGTCGTGTCTCCCACCAACCTGCACGAGCGGATAGTTATCGACTTTGCGAACGCGAAGAAGCACATTTTCTGCGAAAAGCCCATGGCGATGGACAGCTCCGAGTGCGAACGCATGATAGCCGCCTGCGCGGAAAATAACGTCGTCCTGCAAATCGGCTTTATGCGCAGGTATGACGCCAGCTTTATAGAGGCCAAGCGGCGGATAGACGCCGGCGGCATCGGCGATATCGTGATGGTGCGCTCGTGCACGCGCGGGCCCAGCCAGCCGCGCGAGTGGATGTACGACATAAACAAATCGAACGGCATACTGGCCGAGCTCAACAGCCACGACATAGACACGGTGCGCTGGATGTCGGGCAGCGAGATAGCGTCGGTCAACGTTGTCGCAGGGAACTACAGGAGCCGCGAAGTTTCAAAAGACTATCCCTATTACTACGACAACGTAATAATGAGCGGCGAATTCGAAAACGGGGCGCAGTACCTTATTGACGGGGCGGCCTACGTGAAATACGGCTACGACGCGCAGCTTGAAGTCCTGGGCACGAAGGGCGTTATACGCGTGATGCGGCGCGAGGGGGACAACGTGGAGCTCGTGAACGATTCGGGCGGCATGCGCCGCTCCTTCATAAAAAGCTGGATGGATCTTTTCAGGGATGCATATTTAGAGGAAGACCGCCACTTCGCGAACTGCGTAATAAACGGAGCTACGCCTTCCGTTACAGGCAATGACGGGCTAATGGCCGTCAAAGTTGTTGAGACAGGAAATGAAATAATTAAAAAGGAGATAGATACAAAATGCGGGCGCTGAGACTGTTTGGAAAGAAGGATATAAGGCTTTGCGACGTTCCTGTCCCGGAGACCGGGAACGACGAGATATTGCTTAAGGTAGACGCGTGCGCCGTGTGCGGCACGGATGTGCGCATGTGGCAGAACGGCTCCAGCGGGGTTGACGAGAACCACCCCATGACGCTTGGGCACGAGCTGGCGGGCACGATAGCCAAAGTTGGCGCGAACGTCGAGTGCTATAAAGAAGGCGATGTGGTGGCGCTGGCGCCCAACATGGGCTGCGGGGTCTGCTCCATGTGCACGGGCGGCAGGCCGCACCTTTGCGGCGAGCACCGCGCCTTCGGCATAAACATGGACGGCGGCTTCGCGGAGTACACGCGCATACCCGCCCGCGCCATACGCCAGGGCAACCTTACGATCATGCCCAAAGGCGTTTCACCCGCCGAGGCGGCGATAAACGAACCGCTGTCCTGCGCTTACAACGGTTTTCTAAAGAACAACGTGCAGCCGGGCGAATACGCGCTCGTGGTTGGCGCGGGCCCCATCGGCCTGTTCCACGCCATGCTGCTCAAAATGGCAGGGGCCGCTAAAGTGATCATGAACGATATTTCCGAATACCGCCTTAAGACTGCCGAAGAGGCTGTTCCGGGCGTGCTTACCTATATCGGGGACGACCTCAAAGGTTTTGTGATGGAGGTTACGGACGGCCGCGGGCTGGACATCGCCATAACCGCGAACCCCGTGCCCGAGGTGCAGGCGGCCATGCTGCCCCTAATGGATTACGGTGGGCGCGTGAACTTCTTCGGCGGCGTGCCGCACGACAAACAGCCCGTGCCCATAGACACAAACCTTGTTCACTACAAGGAACTTATACTGACGGGGGCTACGCGCGCCTCCGCCGCCATGTTCGCTAAAACGCTCGGCTTTATAGCGGCGGGCCTGCTGCCCGTAAAGAATATGGTGACGCACACCTATTCGCTGGAAGAAACGCCGCAGGCCTTCGAAAACGCCAAGAACGCCGTTGGCTTGAAGCATGTGATCGTGTTTTAACCTCCGTCTGCTCAGGGGCGCTGCCCCTAAGAACCCCGCTGGGGAACTTGTTCCCCAGACCCCACGCGAACTAGCGTTCGCTTTCCAAAAACATAAGGTGTTTGGATGTTCACAATTTCCCGGAGGAAAATATGAAAATAGTAAGAACGGTACTGGGAGACATCGATCCCTTTTTGCTGCGGCACACGCAGTGCCACGAGCACATATTTCTTGAGAAGGACCGGAGCGCCGAGCTCAACGACACGCTTCTCCTGGACGACTTTGAGTTGAGCACGGCCGAACTCATGAGGTACAGGCAGGCGGGTGGCCTTTCCGTCGTGGACGCGCAGCCCGTGATGGCGGGCCGCATGGCCGAGTGGCTTAGGGACGCCGCCAAGAAAGCCAGCGTCAATATAATCGCCTCCACCGGCTTCCACAAAACAGTGTTCTACTACTTCAACAGTTACATATTCAGCTGGCCGGAAGACAAAATAGCCGGCCTTTACGCGGACGAAATACTCTCCGGCATGCTTAGCTCCAAAATCGAGGGCTACATCACAACCACCATAAAGGCCGGGCTCATAAAGACGGCGGTCGGCCCCGGAGGGCCAACCGCC
>JAVBSU010000203.1:0-19223 GCA_031556555.1 Christensenellaceae bacterium | reverse complement strand
TGCGTGTACTGGGGCGCGCGGACGTAAAAGATATAGCCCCGTTCCTGATGCTGGACGCCTTTGACTCCACCAAGCCGGAGGATTACCTGAAAGGCTTTCCCATGCATCCGCACAGGGGCATAGAAACATTTACCTACCTGATGGCCGGCGAGATAGACCACAAAGACACGCTGGGAAATTCGGGCCGGATCAAAGGCGGGCAGGCGCAGTGGATGACTTCGGGTAGCGGCATACTGCACGAAGAGATGCCCGCGCTTTCAGACCACCTGCTTGGCCTGCAAATCTGGATCAACATGCCGAAAGAGCATAAAATGTCAAAGCCCACATACCACGACGTGCTTGAGGGCGACATGCCTGAAATCACGGAAAACGGCTCCGCCGTGCGCGTGGTGGCGGGGGATTATAAAGAAGCGCACGGCGCAAAGGGCCAGTTTGTGCAGCCTACAATACTGGATATCACCGTTGACGAGGGAGTGGAGTTCACCCTGCCCGTGCCGGACAGCGAGACGCTTTTTATTTACGTGTTCCATGGCGGAGGAGTGTTCGGAAGCGGCGGCAAAGACATCCCCGAACGCACAGCGGCTGTGTTCGGAGGCGGTGACACATTCTACGTAAAGGCGGACAAAGGCGGCGTGCGTTTCATGCTGTTCGCGGGCGCGCCGCTCAATGAAGAGGTCGCCTGGGCCGGGCCAATCGTAATGAATACCGAAGAAGAACTGCGCACAGCCTTCCTCGAACTCGAGAACGGCAGTTTTATAAAGTGAGAACATGTTTTCAGGTTCCGCCCGAACCCGTTGGGGAACAAAGACCCACTTCGCTATGGACTCGCTGTGCGCCATGCGCTTGCTCGTCTAATGCTCAGTGAACGCTGCACTCGCTGCATCTCGCACTGCGCGCGCTCGTTCCGCGTTCCCCAGACCCCGGCTCACTTCGTTCGCCCACCAAAATGCCAATGAAATTTGCATTTTGACATAACGCGTTTTTGGAGATTCTTAAGAACCTTACCACGCCTAACCCTGTTAGCAAAAAGGTTCTTAAGCCGCTGGAGGCATCCTACACGCACATAACTATGGTTACGTCCCTGTGGAGCTGGAGCACGGAGGCCGGGATCATTGGGTCGATATCGCCGTTTATGGCGGTGTTGACTATATCTTCCTTGTCCCTGCCCGCGACGAGGACTATCTTAGCGGCGAGCATTATGGTTTTGATACCCATTGTGAGCGCGTAGCCGGGCACGCTCTCGCCCTCGGAAAAGAGGCGCGAGTTCGCGTCTATGGTGCTTTGCGTCAGGGCTACCTTTTGCGTGGCGCGGGAGAACGTTGAGGCCGGCTCGTTAAAGCCTATATGCCCGTTGGGGCCTATGCCAAGCAGCTGGAGGTCCACTTCGCCCAGGCTGCCGATCAGCGCGTCGTAACGCGCGCATTCGGCGGCGGCGTCTTCGGCCAGGCCGTTTAAGAGATGGGTGTTCTCCTTTTTTATGTTTATCCTGTCAAAGAGATACTTGTCCATAAAGTACCTGTAGCTTTGAGGATGGCTGGGCGCAAGGCCACAGTACTCGTCCAGGTTGACCGTATTAGCGGCGGAAAAATCAATCTCATTCTTGGCGCACATTCCCGCCAGCGCGTCGTAAAGGCTTATGGGCGTAGTGCCGGTGGCAAGCCCGAGCACGCTGCCCGGCTTTGCGCTCAATTGACTTTTGAAAAGTTCCGCCGCCACTTCGCCCATTTGCTGTTCGCTGTTAACTTTTTCGATCCTCATTAATACACTTCCTCCCCGTTAATTATAACTTTTATGATATTGAGTCCGCTGTCCATAAGAACCATGTCGGCGGCCCTGCCGGGCGCTATGGCCCCCAGCTCGCCATCCATGCCGATGGATGCGGCGTTGTTCCTTGTCGCCGCGAGCACGGCTGCTTCGATGGGCACGCCAAAGCCTACCGAGCGCACAAGCCCCGTCATGAGCGAAACGGACGCGCCAGCGATGGTGCCGTCCGTTAAAAGCGCTTTGCCGTCCTTCATTATTACAGGCAGGCCGCCCGAGGTGTACTCGCCGTCAGGCAGGCCGGCGGGACGGATGGAATCGCTTATCATGCAGGCTTTATCGCCGAAAAGCTTCATCATTGCGCGCACCATCGAAGGATGAAGGTGCATGCCGTCGCATATGAGCTCCACATGCGCGCCCATGTCGAGCGCCGCGCCCGTAATGCCGGGAGCGCGGTGCAAAAACGGATTCATCGCGTTGAAAAGGTGGGTGACGTGGTCCGCGCCCGCCTCGAACGCTTTGATTGCCGTATCGTAGTCAGCCGCCGAATGGCCCAGCGACACGTGGCACACCCGCGACGCCTCCAATATAAAATCGATCGCGCCATCTATTTCGGGCGCGACGCTTATAAGCTTAACCGCGCCGCCGGACGCTTCGTTGAGGCGTAAAAACATGTCCGCGTCGGGGACGTGGAGCTTCCCGTCCATGTGCGCGCCCTTCTTTTCGCGCGAAAGGAAGGGGCCTTCCATGTTTACGCCCACGCATTTTGCCCCGCCCCCGCGCACGTGTCCGCGCACGTTGTCCATGGCGGCTTTGAGCTCGTCCTCGTTGTAGGTCATGGTGGTCGCGAGGAAGGAAGTTATGCCTTCCTTGGCGTAATAGTCCGCCATTGCTTTAAGGCCGGCCGGCGAGCCGTCGCTGTGGTCACGGCCCAGCGCGCCATGGGAGTGTATCTCCACAAGGCCGGGTATAAGGTAGTTTTTAGCGTCCAGCCCGTCAACCAGGCTGACGGAGTTTATCTTATCCGAGTATTCCACGCTTCCTGTGCGAAAGACACCGCCCGGAGTAAATATCCGCGCATTTTCTATAATCGCCATAGCGCGCCCTCCCTATCTTGGATATTTTTTATTGATATCTATCACAGACGACAGTACGTCCTTTGGATTAATATCGCCCATTGCTATACCGTATACATTTGAAAGCAGCTCGCCCTTTGCTTCGACAGAAACGAAGTCCATAACCGATTCGCTTGCGCCGCTTGCGTTCCGGGCGGTAGCGGCCGCCGTGTCCGCAAGGTTATCCACATCTACGATCGGCTCAGCCGTATTATTTTTAAGGGCGGTAAGGTTTGTGCCGCCCATGGCTTTGACTATGCCGTCTCTCGTAAGGTAATCCACTAAACTCACGGCGGCGTCGCGTTTCTCCTCGCTGTCAAAGGTCTTTTTGCTGATGTAGTAGCCGTCCGTTATGCCGGATAGTATGTCCGTCGCGAGCCTGCCGCCCTGCGCGGGAACGTAGCCCGCCGCAAGGTCGTTAACCATTTCCGGGGCCATTTCCCTGAAGTAATCGATTTTTTGGTTGTTGCCCAGCATAAACGCCGCCTGACCGCCGTAAAACAGGCTGTCGGCGTAGGACTGGCTCACATCCCCGCCCTCGGGAAAGAAACCCAGCGAGTAGAGGTCTTTTATGTCATTGAGTCCGGCCAGCCACTTTTTGTACGTTTTATCAAATACCAGGGCCATTGAGGGTATATCGGTTTGGTCCTGAACTGTCCCGTGGTTCATCACCGTGTATTCGAACCAGTAGTGGGGCAAGTATTCCAAAGAGGCGGCTATGGGAAGGTAGCCAGAGTCTTTAATCATCTGGCAGTCGCTTAAGAACTGGTCCCAGCTATAATCTTTCCCGGGAGTCGCCACGCCCGCTTCCTCAAGTATGATGGGATTGTAGAAAAGGCTGACAAAACTGCCGGACACGGGCACAGCGTAAAGCTGCTGATCCAGTGTGGATTTGGGCATGTACCCGTCCTTCATGTTGGAAGCGTAGGACGGATAAGCTTCGCGTATTTCCGAAATGGACGCCACCGCGCCCGACCGCACGAGTTCGTCCGCCGGGCCGTCAGTGGGAAAGTACATCACGTCCGGAGCGGCATCGCCGGCGAAAGCATCGGAAATCTCAGCGTATCCGTCGTCGCCGTCAACGTAATAACCCACCACAACCTTATTGCCCGTGGCGTCCTCCCATTCCTTAACCGCGCCTTTGAAGATGTCGCGCCCGGCGCCTTCGAACGGTACCGCGGCAGTGAGCTCCAACGGGCCTCCGGCGGGCAGGGGAGGATCTTTTTGAACCTCTTCTTCTTCCGTGAACGCGGCTGAAAACAACATTAACACGGCCAGAAGAATGATAACGGCCGCATGCTTTTTCATATGGCGGACACCTCCCATCAACTAATCCTCTATCATGAGCAGCGTGCGGGGGACTTTTCCCTTTATTATGTCCGCTATGCTGTACTTGGCATTTGCGATCATAACCGTCGTTCCACACTTTAACGCTTCCTTGGCGAATTTCAACTTGGCCGCGGCGCCGTTAGCGCCAATGCGCGACGCTCCGTTGCAGTATGTGAGCATCTCTTCGATTTTTTTGTCCACTTCCCCGTAGCTCTTGCCCACCACCTCACCGATAACGGTGCTTGGGTCGGAGTAGTCCATGTATATGCCGTCTATGCTGGAAAGTATTACGAGGTACTTGGCCTTCACGAGCTTTGTTATGACGGCGGCGGTTTCGTCGTTGTCAACGCACTCCACCACCCGGTCGTTAGTGTGCTTTAAATCCTGAAGCTCAAGCTTCAGGTTCTCGGCGTTGGAGACGGCGTCGTTGTAGTTTACTATGGGGATGGCCTTCTGGTTGGCCGCGGCAAATAAAAGGTTCCTTATGTGCTCCCTGTTAAGGTCGTTGTTAAAGTGGGAGTGCTCTATCAAAACCTGCCGCACAGAGTACTTTGGGTTTATAAAGCGCCGGTACAGTTCCATCAAAAGCGGCTGGCCCTGGGCCGAATAGGTGCACTTTATCTCGTCTATGTCGCCCTTGAGCTCAATGCCGCCGTTGCGCTGCATGTAGTCGAGGCGGCCAACCTCGGCCGCACCCGACGTAACGAGGATGTATCCGGGCTTTAACTCCCTTGCCAGGCGGGAGAGTATGTTGTAGTCAATGTCGTTGCCCTCGTGGCGTATCAGCGCCATTGAGCCTATTTTTACAACTATGTCAAAATCAAAATTAGCCATGTGTTTTTAAGAGTGTTTCCTTTCGGGTTAGTATATTTATAAAGGCCTTAGGGCTCCGCCCTAAGAACCCGCTGGGGAACAAAGACCCACTTCGCTATGGATCCGCTGTGCGCAAAGGCGCTTGCTCGTCTCATGCTCAGTGAACGCTGCACTCGCTGAATCCCGCACTGCGGGCGCTCGTTCCACGTTCCCCAGACCCCACGCGAACTGCGTTCGCTTTCCAAAAAGCATAACGTGTTTTGGAGATTCTTAAGAACCTACCACGCCTAGCCCTGTAAGCAAAAGGTTCTTAAGCCACCGGAGGCTAATTCCTTCTGCGGGCGATCAGCAGCAATCGCAAAAAAGACAGGAAGCCGGCTAAAAGCGCCGCCACGTAAGTCATCGCCGCGGCGGAGAGCATTTTTTTCGCGCCCTCCTGCTCTGTGGCGTCGAAAACGCCCGACGCCTGTATGTCCGCCAGCGCGCGCTTGGACGCGTTGAACTCCACCGGCAGGGTGGCGAGCTGGAATATCACTACTACAAAGTATACCCACGCGCCGATGTAAGCCAGCACGGACACGGTGGAAAATATCAGGCCGATGAGTATGAGCGGGAAGGCCAGCCGCGAGCATATGCCGGTTATCGGCACAATAGCGCTGCGAAAAGCCATCGGCTTGTAGCCGGTTTCCTTTTGAAGGACGTGCCCGCATTCGTGCGCCGCCACCGCCACGGAAGCGATGGACCGGCCGGAATACACGCCGTCTGAAAGGTTAACCGTCCTCGTCCTCGGGTCGAAGTTGTCCGAAAGCTGGCCGCCGACGCTCGCGATGTGCACTGCGTTGACGTTGTTGCGCTTAAGCATGCCGTCCGCGTATTCAGCGCCGCTTATGCCTCTTGAGTTGGGTATTTTGGAATACTTGCCGTAAGCCGAGCTAACCTTCGCCTGAGCGAATATTGTGACTATTAGCGCGGGTATCAGCAGCAGCCACGTCCAGTCCCAGTAAAACATAATTTCAATAAACTCCTTCATGTACACGGGAATATGTGGAACTTCCCGTAGATATTATACTATAAACCTTAACAGATGCCTACAACTTATGAAACTCCGGTTTCCTCTTAGTATATGTACACACGTATTTAAGGCCGCAATCACGCATTAGCGAAGTTGCTTCGGCGAACCAGCCGCCAACCATATTGTCAATGTGCGAATCGCTGCCCGTGGTGGCGATTTCACCTCCCATTTCAGCGTAGCGCTTTATTATGCTGGGGTGAGGGGTAGGGTAGCCGTGTACGTAGTAGTTGCTGGTATTAACTTCAATACCCTTGCCGCGTTCTATAACGAACCGCAGTATATCGTCGAAAAGGCCGGGGAAATCCGGATACGTAAAGGGCTTTGGGTTGGGCCCGAGCTTATCGTACTTTTGAAGGTACTTGTCTATGTAGCCTATGTGGCCTATGACGTCAAAGTCGTCCATGCGTCGTATATTCATGAGCAGTTCCTCAAGGTACATGCTGTGGCCTTCCCGCAAATTACAGTTGTCGAAGTAGTCGCCGTACCAGGGGTCGCGGCCGTCCACCGCGTGTTGGGAAGCTATTACGAAGTCAAAGTCGCGGATAGCGAGTTCGTCCCTCACTTCGTCTATGACTTCGGGAGTAAGCGCGGCCTCTATGCCCGTCTTGATAGTTATACCGGGAACGGCTTCCCCGACCCTTTGGGCTTCCCTGAAGTATTTGCCGAAGTCGAAGCCGGACTTCACTGCGTATGGGCAGCCCGGCTCGTAGTGGTCGGTGAAGCACAGCTCGCCGAGGCCCTTTTTTACGGCGGCGCGGGCGCACTCCTCCATAGTGGAAACGGCGTCGAAAGAAAACGTTGTGTGTACGTGATAGTCAAACATATTGCACCTCCGCTTTTATCATACTATCTCAGCCGCATATTTACAATTGTATTTGACAGTTCAATTTGTTATACTTCTAAATAATAATGTAAGGAGGTTGCTTTTGAAACGAGGGGTAAAATTTCTTTGCGAGGCGGGTATAATAGCCGCGATATACGCGGCGCTGACGCTTGCCTTCGCGCCCATAAGCTTTGGCGCGATGCAATTAAGGGTGTCTGAAGCCATGTGCGTGCTGCCCTTTTTCACGCCCGCGGCCGTCCCCGGCCTTTTCATCGGCTGCCTTATCTCAAACTTGCTGGGTTCGCCGTTAGGGCTCATGGACGTAATAGCCGGCAGCGCGGCAACTCTGATAGCCGCGCTCTTAACCTACAAAGTAAAAAACAAGTGGCTGGCGCCGCTGCCCTCCGTAATCGTGAACGCGCTGCTGGTTGCGTGGGTGCTAAACGTGTCGCTCGGCCTGCCATACTTCATAAACGTCCTCTACGTGGGACTGGGCCAGGCAATATCCTGCTACGCCCTCGGAATGCCGCTGCTTTTCGTGCTCAGCAGGAACAGAAAGGCGCTTTTCTCCCATGAATAACATCTGCGTGTACGGATCGAGCAGCAACTGGATAGACCAAAGCTACCTTGACGGGGCGTTCGAGCTCGGAGCGGAGATAGCTAAGGCGGGCTTCGGCATGGTGTTCGGCGGAGGGGACACGGGCGTTATGGGCGCGGCCGCCAGGGGCGCGCACAGCGCGGGCGGCCATGTGACGGGCGTCCTGCCACGCTTTATGGATGTTCCCGGTGCACCCTATAATGAGTGCGACCGGATGATACTGACAGAAACCATGCGTGAGCGCAAGAAAATAATGGAAGACCTCTCGCTTGCCTACGTTGCCGCGCCCGGCGGCATAGGCACGCTGGAGGAGTTTTTCGAGATGCTGACGTTAAAGCAGCTCGGGCAGCACAAAAAGCCAATAGTCCTGCTAAACACGGGCGGCTACTACGACCCGCTTGAGGAAATGCTCAAAACCTGCGTCACCGGGAATTTCACAGAGGAGGCCGTGCTCGGAATGTACGCCGCGGCGGCCAGGCCAAAGGAGGCGGTGGAACATATAATTGGTTCCTTCCGATAAGTCGATATGCCGGTAAAGGATATTTTTATCAACGCGTTCACAGTTTACAAGCGGAATTTCGGCAAGCTCTTCATACCGCTTCTGGTGCTCCAGCTTGTGATTTTGCTGCCGCTTTTATTCTTTACCATGCCCGGGACCATGAACGCGGCCCGCGCCCTTCTCGTAAACCTTTCCAACATATCCAGGAATGGCGAGAGCATAGACAGCATGCTCTACGTGTTTGTTTTCATAGTGCTGATGCTGCTGTTCTTTTCGCCAATAATAATAAGCAATACTGTCTACGTTATAGAAAGGGATTCCAAAGGGCAGTGCGTGAGTTTCTCGCAGTCGTTGGGATTCAGCCGCAAAAACTACGGCAGCATGATAAGCTCGTACCTGGCGGGCATCGTGTGCGGCACGCCGGTGATTTTTGTTATAGTAATGATGCTGTACAACCTGTTCATCAGCGAGTTCGACCCCGCGCTAATGGCGGGGGGGGACGTGGTTTTGATAATCCTGTCCGCCGCGATGGCGCTGCTTTACTTTTTGGGGACGGTGTTTTTGCCGTACGTGGTAGTGGCGGAGGGCAAGAAGGGCTTTAACGCGCTGTTTACCTCCTTTAAATACATATACACCGACTTTATATCGAACCTTACAAGGCTGGCTCTGGCCGCCCTTTTAATGGTCGCGGTCGCGGGCGGCATAAACTGGCTGGCCCAGCTCCCGTTTGAGGACCTCTTTTACCTCTACCTCAAAAACCCCGCGGCGGCGCTCAAGGAGCCGCTGATGGTTTTCGCGATAGTAATATCCATAATCGCAATATTTATCGTGGCCTTCATGCTGCCGTTCTGGTACGCGTTTTCCTTCTTCACCTACACGGGCGCGAGGGAAAGGTTCCATAAGAAGTATCCACAGGCGGACGAAAGTTGTTAAGGATAATAAAAGGAGAATAATATATGCGAGCAGTTGTTAGCGTACTGGGCAGCGACAAACCGGGCATAATCGCCGGGATATCGACAGCGCTGGCCCAAAAGAATGTAAATATACTGGATATCGACCAGACAGTTTTGAGGAACGAGCTTTTCGTCATGACCATGCTCATCGACCTTACTAACATGACGGCCACGTTCGACGAACTCAACAAGCGCCTTATGGACGTGGGGGAGGAAATAGGCATGCAGATAAGGCTTCAGCGCGAAGAGATATTCAAAAGCATGCACAGGATATGACATTATGATTGAGCAAAGAGATATTATAAGCACCCTCGAGATGCTGGAAGAACAGCACCTCGACATACGCACGATAACAATGGGCATCTCGCTTTTCGACTGCGTGTCCGACGACCCGAAAGTTTGCGCGCAAAGGGTTTACGATAAAATAACCCGCCGCGCGGAAAAGCTTGTTCAAACCGGCCTCGATATAGAAGCCGAGTTTGGCATACCGATAGTCAACAAGCGCATTTCAGTAACGCCCGTCTCGCTGATATCGCAGGGCTGCGGAGGGTACGCCGGTATCGCGCGCGCCATGGACAGGGCTGCCGGGGAAGTGGGGGTAAACTTCATAGGCGGCTATTCCGCCTTTGTGCAAAAAGCGGCGACCCCGAAAGAGATGGAATTCATGGACTCGATCCCCGAGGCGCTCTCAAGCACTGGGATTGTCTGCTCGTCCGTAAACGTGGCGACCACCCGCGCGGGGATAAACATGGACGCCGTCGCAAGGATGGGCGGAATAATAAAGGAGATGGCGCAACTGACGGCGGACAGTAACGGTGCGGCCGCGACGAAGTTCGTGGTTTTTGCCAACGCTGTGGAAGACAATCCTTTCATGGCCGGCGCGTTCCACGGCACGGGCGAGGGCGACTGCGTAATAAACGTGGGAGTATCCGGCCCGGGAGTCGTGCTGGCCGCGCTCAAGGGGAAGAAGGGCCTGCCTTTCGACGAAGTGGCGCACTCCGTAAAGAAGACGGCTTTCCAGATAACAAGGATGGGCCAGCTCGTCGCGCGGGAAGCGAGTAAAAGGCTGGGCGCGCTCTTTGGCATAGTGGATCTCTCGTTAGCGCCCACACCGGCAATGGGGGACAGCGTCGCGCACATCCTTGCGGAAATGGGGCTTGTAAGGTGCGGCGCGCACGGCACGACGGCGGCGCTCGCCCTCCTTAACGACGCGGTGAAAAAGGGCGGCATAATGGCTTCGTCCCACGTGGGCGGCCTGTCCGGCGCTTTCATACCCGTCAGTGAGGACGCGGGAATGATACGCGCGGTCAAGGAAGGCGCGCTCTCGCTGGATAAGCTCGAATCCATGACGTCCGTGTGTTCGGTTGGCCTGGATATGATAGCCCTTCCGGGAGAAATACCAGATTACGTGCTCTCCGCCATAATAGCCGACGAGATGGCGATAGGCGTTGTAAACAACAAGACGACCGCGGCCCGGCTGATACCCGTGCCAGGAAAGGTTGTCGGTGACTTTGTGGATTTTGGAGGCCTTCTTGGCAGCGCGCCCGTAATGGCGTACAACGGCTGGTCGCCCGAAGAGTTTATCACGCGCGGCGGGAGGATACCCGCACCCGTGCACTCGCAGCGTAATTGAGTTTATTCTTCACCCAAAAGTTTATTTTATCAGTAGGGTATTCTTACTAATACCCAGGAGAGGAGTTTGATATGGCGCAGAGAGACAAAATAGAGGAAAAGCTCAAGTGGAAGCTTGAGGATATTTACCCGTCCGGCAAGGAGTGGGAAGACGATTATTCAAAACTCGAGGGCATGTTCGAGCTCATACCCGATATAAAAAACAAATTGACGAAGAACGCCATGTGCATGATGAAGTCGCTGAAACTGGCGGAGGAGATGGAGCACATCGCTGCCAACCTTTTCGTGTACGCGCGCATGCGCAGGGATGAGGACAACAGGCTGGCCAAGTACCAGGCAATGGTCGCGCGGGCCACGGAAATAAGCGTAAGGCTCTCGTCCGCTTTAAGCTTTATAAATCCCGACCTGCTCTCGCTCAAAAAAGGAGTCATAGAAGATTACGTAAAGCGGTCCAAAGGCGGGACTTACTGCAAGCGCGGCAGGGCTGTGAAAAAGTGCGGCAAGGGCGGCAAGTGCTCGGGCTGCGGGAGCAACGTGAAGGACAAGAGCATACTGGGCCTTTTAGATTACGGCTTTACGCTCAAAGAGGTGGTGCGTTTTAAGAAGCACGTGCTTTCCGAAAAGGAGGAAAAGCTGCTCTCCATGACGGGAGAGATGGCGGGCGCGCCGCGCGATATCTTCGGCATGCTGAACGACGCTGACATGAAGTTCGGCGCGATAACAAACGAGCAGGGCAAGCGCGTTACGCTCACCCACGGCTCGTACATAGTCCTCATGCAGTCGGAAGACAGGACAGTGCGCCAGCGCGCGTACAAAGCGCTGTATAAAACCTACCGGCAGCACGGCAACACGCTCGCCACATCTTATGCGGCCAGCGTCAAAAAAGACATATTCTACGCGCGGGCGAAGAAATATCCGAGCGCCATAGAACGCGCGCTGTTTTCGGATAACGTCCCTGTGGCGCTTTACGGCAAGCTCATAAGCATTGTGCGTGAAAACCTCGCTACTATGCACCGTTACGTTGATATCCGTAAAAGCGTCTTAAAGCTGGACGATATCTACATGTACGATATATACGCTCCGCTGGTAGCGGACGTTAAAGAGGAATATGGTTTTGACAGGTCAATGCGGCTCGTTAAGCAGGGGCTTTCCGTGCTGGGCAAGGACTACGCGAACCTGCTCAAAAAATCATTGAGCGAGCGCTGGATAGACGTAGTGGAGACTCCCGGCAAGACGAGCGGCGCTTATTCCTGGGGAGTTTACGGCGTGCATCCCTACGTGCTTCTAAACCACCGGGGCGACCTCGACAGCGTGTTCACCATCGCGCACGAGCTTGGGCACGCCATGCATACGCACTATTCGAACAAAACACAGCCAGAGTCAAAAGCCGGCTACACGATATTCGTGGCGGAGGTCGCCAGCACGGTCAACGAAATACTCCTGACCCGCTACCTCCTGGATACGATAAAACAGAAAAAGCTGCGCCTCTACGTACTAAACCATTACCTCGACCAGTTCCGGACGACAGTCGTCCGCCAGACCATGTTCGCCGAGTTTGAGAAGATGACGCACGGCAACACTGAGAACGGCTTGCCGTTGACGATGGAGTCGCTGTGCGGGATGTACGGGAATTTAAACGCCGAATACCACGGCGAAGTCATGCGGCGGGACGAGGATATAGCTTTCGAGTGGTCGCGCATACCGCATTTTTACAATGCGTTCTATGTATACAAATACGCCACCGGCTTTTCGTGCGCTGTGAAGATAGCGTCAGATATACTTTCGGGCAAACCCGGCGCGGTGGACAACTACATAAGCTTCCTGTCGTCGGGCGGAAGCGGCCATCCGCTTGACCTCCTGAAAATAGCGGACGTCGACCTTCTTGACGGCGAGCCCGTGAAAGTTTGCATGAATGAATTCAGCCGCGCGCTCACAGAGTTTGAGGGCGAGCTATAAACTTTTTCTTTTTAAAGGGAGGAAGTGGTCTTGGGGTTTGGGGCGCAGCCCCGGCGTCACAGCATAGAGTAACGGAGTAGCCTTTGGGGGGATTGTTCGATGCCGCGAGAAACAAGGATACTGGTCGCGGACGCGGACGCGTCTGTGCGTGAAGTCGTGAGGCTGGCGGCGCGTGAGGCTGGCTGGTTGTGCGACGACGCGCCCGACGGCATAACCGCGTTAAAACAGCTTAGGAGGCGCGATTACGAGCTCGTGGTGGCCAGCGTGGAGCTGCCCGAGCTGGACGGGCTTGTCGTGTGCCGTCACGTGCGGAAAACAAACCTGATCCCCGTTATACTAATAAGCAAGAACGGCAAGGAGATGGACCGCCTCACGGGCTTTGCGGCGGGCGGGAACGACTACCTGGTAAAACCGTTTTACCCGAGGGAGCTTATTGCCCGGGCGAAAAACCTGATGGAACTGTGCGACTGCGCTCCGTCGGTGACTTCAACGTTCATTGCGGGCCATATACGCATTGAGGACGATTCGCACAGCGTGTTTGTGGATGGCAAGAGGACTGCGCTTTCGCCAAAGGAATACGATCTTCTGTTGTTTTTTGTGAAAAATCCGCTTCAGGTCTTTTCGCGCGATAAACTCCTGGATCTCGTGTGGGGGCCGGAATTCGACGGCACAGACCGCACTGTGGACACGCACGTAAAAAGCCTCCGGGCTAAAATAAAGCCTTTCCAGAGCTGCATTGAAACCGTGTGGGGGCTGGGCTATAAGTTTTCTCCGTGATCACACGAACTCGATCTCCCTCAGATGATCGGGGTCGAGCGAATTAAGGGTGCGCATTTCCTCGGGAGTTGGCGGGGCTGTTGTGCCGGAAGCGTTCCTTAAGAGCGCGAATCCTGTGTTAGCCTGCACTTCGTCAAAGCTGCTGTATGGATGGATGGTGTGGAGCTCAAGCATGCCGCCGCGCTGCCTGAAAACGCAAAGGGGCGTTATTATGCTGTCGATGTTTCCGCGAGTTGTAACAAAATCCACTTTTTCAACGAACGTACGCGTATCGTGCTTTGTGCGCCACACGAGCGCGCGTTTGGCCGTGGGTATGAGTACGGCGCAGCCAGCGCCGCCGGGCATCCGCACTTTGGGCAGGTCGTAATCGCCTATGACCGAGGCGTTAAGGTTAGCGTGCATATCAAATTGTACGCCGCTCAGAAAAGCAACGTCCAGGCCTCCGCGCATGGAAAGGTCAAATACATCAATCAACGGGAACATGGATTGCGCGCCTTTAAGCAGCTCGCCGCCCGCGCTTGAGTAGGCGGACAGCTTAACTATGTCCGGGTCAACGCCGCCCGGTATGTTGAGGTGCACCGCGTTTGGCGCGTGGAGCTGCTTGGCCAGCAGTATCGCAAGAAGCGGCATGTGCGAAGCAACGCCGTGGAAAGCCGTCTCACCGTCTTTAATAAGGCGCGCCATCGCGCATATCATTATGTCCGCAGGAGTGTAATCTATTTTATATGATGCCATAGTTAAATACCTCTATTGTCCGCGTGCCCGAACGATTTAAGCCAGCCGCTCAGCTCTTCGCGTTCCTTCAGCGCGATAAAACTCTCGATTTCTTTCTCGTTTATATTGTACAAGGGATAGCAGGAGCAGGGCGCGGCGCCCTTTTCCAAATGAACGACAGCGGACACCAAAAAATGCGGTATGAGCGCGTCTTTGGCGTGGTGCTCAATGTGGCTCAATGGAACTATCCTTTCCGCGGAGATTATTAGGGATTTGGAGGATTTGGCGAAGAGTATGTCCTCGTAGCGCGGCGGCTCGATTATGGCGTTGCCCATCTCGTCCGCTTCGTGCACGTGCAGGATGGAAACGTCGGGCGCTATCGCCTGAACGACTGTCACCATATCTCCCGAAAAAGGGTCGGCTATCCGCGTGAAGTAATCGTTCCTCGCTATAAGGTCGCTGCCGACCAGCCCCTTTACAGGCATGAAGGGTATGCCCGCCTGCGCCGCGCGCAATGCCGATATGACGGTGTAGCAGGCGTGCTCGTTCGCCTTGACAACGCCCTCCTGCACCGCCCGCCTGTAGTGTGAGGCCAGCCCGTACTTTGATTCGTAGCTGACGTAGCCCGCGTCCACGGACTTTACGCAGCCCGCGAAGCACAACAGGTCAACGTCCATGCCGCCAGCCGTCTTAATTATTTCAAGGTTACTAATGCCTTGGCGCGCTATCTCGCGGACAAGAGCCATGGGCGCGCGGTGCAGCGTGTTCCCGCCAATGCCGATCACGCTGCCGCTCTTTATCCGGCTTATTGCTTCCGATATCGATTTGAGTTTGTTCATGTTTATTTGCCTCCGGCGGCTTAAGAACCTTTTTGCTGATGCCAAAAAAGGTTCTTAAGAATCTCCAAAAACGCGTTTTGTTTTAGAAAGCGAACGCTAGTTCGCGTAGGGTCTAGGGAACTTGTTCCCCAGCGGGTTTCCAAAGGGCGGAGCCCTTTGGCTGTCAGCGACGCCCTCACTTCGCCGCGTTGCACGCGATATGCACGGCGTCCCACACGTTGGAGTAGGGCGGCGAGTATATGAGGTCGGTCATGCCTAGTTCTTTTGTGGTCATGCCCGCCTGTATTGCTGTCGCGAAAATGTCTATCCTCAGGGCCGCGCCTTCACGGCCGGCTGTCTGCGCGCCCAGTATGCGGTAATCGGGCTTGCTGTACACGAGCTTTATGGTCATATCCTCCACGCCGGGGTAGTAGGGAGGATGGTTGCTTGTCTTTACCGTGACCTCGGCCGCGTTAATGCCGAGTACTTTTGCTTCCGCGAATGTCAGGCCCGTCCTGCCAAGCTGCAAGCCAAACACTTTTAAGGCGGCGGAAGCGAGCGCGCCGGTGAATTCCGCCGCAACGCCGCAGATATTTTCTCCCGCCAGCCTGCCGCACTTGTTGGCGTAGGTGCCAAGAGGGATGTACGAATTGCCGCCGGTGACGCGGTTGTAAACGGACGTGCAGTCTCCCGCCGCGTAGATATCGGGGAGGGAAGTGCGCGTGAACCGGTCCACAATAATCGCGCCGTTAGCCTCCATCGCAATGCCGGTGCTTTCCAAAAAGCGCGTCGCTGGCCTTATTCCGGCGGCTGCAACTATTATGTCGGCTGTGTAACGGCCCTGGTTAGTGACGACCTCGCCGGCGCTGTTGCCGGTTATGGCTTCTATTGTCTCGCCCACGCGAAGCTGCACGCCGTTGCTCAAAAGCTCTTCACGGGCGAGCGCGGTTATCTCAGGTTCGAACTGCGTGAGTATGCTGCCCGCGGACTCGATTAAGGTGACCTGTTTATTAAGCGCGCGCATGGCCTCGGCGGCTTCCACCCCAATGTAGCCCCCGCCGATCACAACAGCGTCCATTACGCCGTAGCTGTTCGCTGCTTCCTTAAGCATAAGGCCGTCTTCCATTGTCTTTAATGTGTAGACGCCTTTTCGGTTTATGCCGTCGATGGGCGGAAGTATGGCGTTTGCGCCCACTCCGATCATGAGCTTATCATAGCTGTCGGCAAACACCGCGCCCGTATCGAGGTTTTTCACCTTTACCGTCTTGCTGGCGGGATCAACTTCAAAAACTTCGTGCCGTATGTGCGTGTTTATGCCTGCCGCCTCAAACTGCTCTTTTGTGCGGATGATCATTTTTGTGTGGTCGTTGTTGTAGCCCGCGACGTAATAGGCGAGGCCGCACGCGCCGTAGGCAAGATAGCTCCCCTTTTCGTACACCGTGACCTGCGCGTCCTTCCGCAGGCGCTTTATTTTTGAAGCGGCCGACATTCCCGCGGCCACTCCGCCGACAACTATTACTTTCACTTCATACTCTCCGTTTCAGTTGAGAAATAAGTCTTTATACTTTGTTTTAGTGCTGATGATGCGGTAAATGTATATAACCTCGCCCTCCAAGCGGTATATGGCGGCATATTGCCTGCTCAGCACCATACGGTAACCTTTTTCGTCCAGTTTGGAATCGGGAATGCGTGACCCTGAATCTGGAGAATCGTGAAGCCTGCGCAGAGTCTTTACTATAGCGCGAATTACTTTAAGCCCGCTTTCGGTACCAAATTCAAGAGTATAATATTCTTTTATATTCTGTATATCCTCTCTGGATTCGGGAGATATCACAAGTTTATATTTCATTATTCATCCAGTGCGCCAGAAAGAAATTCCTGCTCAATTTCTTCGAGAGTATAGGTTTTGCATCCGCTGAGGCGGTTTGCCTCCGCTTCGTAAATACTGGCGCGCAATTCCAGCATATCTTCCCGCCGCTCAAAAGCCTCGATGCTCATTACGACGAGGTCGCCCTCGCCATTTTTGGTAATGTAGATTGGCTCCTTTGTCTCGTGCGCAAGCGCTGAAATGCCCGCGTAGTCGTTCCGTAACGACGCTGACGCCTTGATTATCATATTATCAACTCCTCGTATCGTTTTTATGATATAATTATATCAAAATTATATCATTGACACAAGTTTTACTTGATTTTGGACAATACTTCCTTCGTAATCTCCGCCACCATATTCTTTAGCTGCGCGTCCGTCATTCCGTCCAAATTTTCATGTTGCGGGCCGGACACGGGCAGGACGTCTTTATCGTTCGTCGCTTTTACTGCGCAGGAAGGCACGCCGCCGCCTTTAACGCCCAGCTTGGCGCGTATATCCATCAGCGGCTCTATCTGATCGCAGCTAAGAGGATTGCTCCTGCCTATTATGTTTTGAGTGTACATCATTATGGTTGCGTAGTTCTCTACGGATTCAAGGCGGTAGAAAGCCTGCATGAGCGAATCGCCCCATGTGAGCGCGCCGTGGTTGGCAAGGAGGACAGCATTGTACTTTGTGCAGAAAGGCGCGATAGAGTCGGGTATTTCCTCGGTTCCGGGCGTTGCGTACTTTGCTATGGGCACGCTGCCGAGCGACATTATCGCCTCAGTAAGTATTGGCTGGTCCAGCCCGATCCCCGCTATGGAGAAGGACGTGGCGACCTGCGGGTGCGCGTGCGTCACTGCCATGATCTCAGGGTTTTCCCTGTATGCGCGTATGTGCATCTTTATTTCCGAAGAGGGCGGGTATTTGTCGTCCGCGTAGAGTATTTTGCCGTCCAGCGTCATCTTTACTATCATCTCGTCCGTCATAAAGCCTTTGGACACGCCGGTGGGGGTAGCGAGGATAATGTCGTCCGCGACCTTGCAGGTTATGTTGCCGTCGTTCGCCGCGACAAAGTTCCGCTCGTACATCCTTCTGCCTACTTCTAAAATTTCTTCCTTCGCTTCAAATATTGAAGGGTATTTTGCCATTTTCTTTACTCCTATTTCTTAGCCGCTTCTTTTTTTGCGAATATTTCTTTCAGCGAATCCTCATAGGGAGGATAAGCGATGCCGTACTCTGTTATTATTGCCGTTATGTTCTGGGCGTCCGCCACGTCGAAGGCGGGGTTGTAAACCTTTACGCCCTCGGGGGCCATGCGCTTTTTATACCACATTTCGGTTACTTCCTCATCCGGCCGGAGCTCGATGTGGATGTCCGCGCCGCTGGGGCAATTCATGTCTATCGAGGAAGTCGGTACGCACACATAAAAGGGTATGTTGTAGTACTTGGCCGCGAGCGAAACGTAAGAAGTGCCGATTTTGTTTGCCGCGTCGCCGTTTGCCGCCACCCTGTCGCTGCCCACGAACACAGCGTCCACCCAGCCCTGCTTCATTACGGATGGGGCCATGTTGTCGCAGATCAGCGTTGTGTCCAGGCCGGAGGAAAAGAGCTCGTACGCCGTAAGGCGCGCGCCCTGGAGCAGCGGCCGCGTCTCGTCGCAGAACACGCGGAAGTCGTAGCCCTTCTCGTGCCCAAGGTACATGGGCGCTGTGGCCGTGCCGTATTTTGATGTGGCGAGCTGCCCGGCGTTGCAGTGCGTCAACAGGCCCATTTTGGGCTTTAACAGCGTGAGGCCGTATTCGCCGATGGACTTGCACATCCATGTGTCTTCCTCTTTTATCGCTATGGATTCCTTAAGCAGCAGTTCTTTTATCTCGCCGGTGGATTTGCCCTTGTTGGCCGTAACAACGCCTTCCATGCGGTTAAGCGCCCAGGAAAGGTTCACGGCCGTGGGCCGCGCGGAATCAAGGTAGTCCTTGGCTTTTACAAACTGCGCGTAGAAATCGTCGTAATTATCCGCCTGGATTTCCTTGGCCGCCAGATATATGCCGAAGCCCGCCGCAACGCCTATAGCGGGCGCGCCACGCACCTGCAAGAGGTATATGGCGTCCCAAATGCTCTTCTGCGTCTTTAAACGCAGCAACTCGGTCTCGCCCGGGAGCTTTGTCTGGTCTATTATCACCAGCGCGCTGTTCGTGTCGTCAAGCGCCACCGTTTCATAGCTCATTATGTTATCTTTACTCATTATACTTTTACCTCTTTTGCCGTTTGTTTCAGAAGATCAAGCCACTGTGCGCCGTCCTTGTACACTTTGCGGTTCTTGATAAACTCTTTGGCGCAAAGCAACACTATGCGTTCGGCGCGCAGCCGCTTCTTCTCGTCTGGTATTTTTGTTATGTCTATCACCTGCGCCATGCCGATGACGCGGCGGTTTATCTCGAGCCCGGTCACGCCGGCGGTATCCTCGAGGATAGTATCTAAGAAGTACTCTTTGTAACCGGGTGTTTTGGCC
>JAVBSU010000063.1:0-8534 GCA_031556555.1 Christensenellaceae bacterium | reverse complement strand
TCCTGCTCTTTGTATTCGGGCTGTTCCGCTGCCGGCGCGGCGCTGAACTCGCACGAACCCTGGGCGTGCACGCCGCCCTTCTCGTCGCATACAACTCCCCGCACACCTTGAGTGCCTATGTCCAGGCCAAGAATCAACATTAAGACGTCCCCCTAATCGATATATTTTTCGGCAATTTCCGCCGCAATGCGCACAAGCTCCGCACACGGCCGCTTTTGATAATACTTTTCGCTTCTCGCTTCAGGTTCGGTTCCGTCCGGGCCGGTAAGCCCCAAAAGCTCCCTGCACACTATGGACCCGTTCTGTTCTTTGAATTCATCCGCCATGTCCCGAACGGCCTTGTACATCGCTTTCTTGCCTTCGGCGTCCTTGGGATCGTTCGTGCCCTTGCACGCGCCGAAAACCATGAACATGCCCGAAACCGCGCCGCACACTTCGCGCATACGCCCCATGCCTCCGCCGAACGGGCCGGCTATCATGATAGCGGATTTTTCGTCTATGCCCATTTTATCCGCATATGCCAGAACAACCGCCTGAGCGCAGTTGTACCCATCCACAAAATACTCTTCCGCCCGCTGGGGACGGGTTTTATTCTCTTCCATAATTATCCTCCCAATGCGGGGAAGCCCCCGCTGGCATGCCGCGTAGTATCTGTGTGCAAACCACATCACACTGTCTCGCGTTCGTTTGTCCGAAAAATTTACAACAAAGCTTGTTGGCGATAGCGTAGCTATCTGAGTTTATTCCGGCATCCGGCGGTCTCCGCCGCCAGCTCCGCAACTTTTTCCATAAACTCAGGAACTTTAATCGACTGTGGGCACACCTCTTCGCACGTCCCGCACTTTGTGCACGCGTCCGCGCGCTTACCCGGTTCTATCAGCCTGTACGTGAGCGAAAACATTTGCCCGTCCTCCGGCTTTTGATACTGGTTATACATTGAGAACAAGCGGGGTATATTGAGGCCCGCCGGACAACCCGAACAGTAGTTGCAAGACGTGCAGGGTATCTTCCCCGCAGCCTTGTATTCTACCAGCGCCCGGCCCAGCGTCTCCCGCTCTTCGGATGTCAGCGGCGCAAAGTTTTCAAACGTTTTTACGTTGTCAATAAGTTGTTCCATGCTGGACATGCCGCTTAAAACAGTCGCCACGCCCGGGAGCGAAGCGGCATAGCGCAGCGCCCACGAAGCCACGCTCGTCTCCGGTTCGGCTTCCTTAAGGATTGCGGCCGGTTTTTCTGTAAGCGTGGCCAGCGCGCCGCCCCTCACAGGCTCCATAACTATCACGGGAAGTCCGGCGTTATGCAGTATGTCATACATGCGCCCGGATTCCGTAAGCGTCCAGTCAAGGTAGTTTAGCTGTATTTGCCCAAAGTCCAGATCGTAATCCGTTATGACCCTTTCGAGCACTTCGGGCGTGTCATGGAATGAGAAGCCAAGGCTCTTTATGACCCCTTCCCCTTTCCTTTTCATCAGGAATTCGTAAGCGCCAAAGCGCGCCATCTTGCTCATATATTTGGAACTGAAATTGTGCAGCAGGTAAAAATCAAAGTAACCGGCCCGGCAATTTTCGAGCTGTTCGTAAAAGATCCTCTCCACATCGCCGTTCTCATGGACATTCCATGGCGGCATTTTTGTGGCCAGATAGTAGGACTCCCTATCGTAGTTTTTAAGCGCCCTGCCCAAAAAGCTTTCCGATGCCCCACCGTGGTAAGGATAGGCGGTATCAAAGTAATTGACGCCGTTCTCCATGGCGTAATCAATCATTTTTAGCGACTGCTCTTCGTCGATGTCCCTCTCCCCGGGGCCGTTTTTAGGAAAACGCATGCAGCCAAATCCCAACAGTGAAACCATTTTATCAGTTTTACCGAAGCGCCTTTTCTCCAAATCCTTTTTCCTCCGCAGATATATTCTGGTGCATTTTTATTTCTATACCAATAATCTTAAACCCGGGCAGGTGAATAGTCAATGGTAACGGCCATTTTAGCACGATACGGCCAAAGAACCGCGTTTGAATTTTGCGCGGCTTGCCGGCGGAGGACTCCCGCCATTTTTTTATTGATTTTCTCATACAACTTTGCTATACTGATTACAATTATTTATTTACAGCACTGAGGTAATCTTGATTTGAGCAATAATATTTACATCGGAAGCAACGGCTACGTAACCCCCCAGCCTTATAACAACTCGGGAGCGGATCTTACCGACAGCACGGTATCCTTCACCGAGATGCTGGCCGGAGAAGTTGAGCGCCCGGCAATTGAGGCGGCTTCATCCGCGCCGGCGGAAGCCACGCTACACACGCATGCAAACGCCCCAATCAACGCCACGCTGCAAAGGACCGAAACCGCAAAAGAACTCCTGATGTCCCTTTTCCTGGGCGGTTCGGGCGGCATGAGCGGCATGATAACGACATTGCTCATGGGCCAGCTCATAAGCAACATGACCCAAAATCAGAGCGCTTCGGCGGCGGCCAGCACGCACAATCACTCAACATCGTACAACGCCAACGCTTCCCAGATAGTCAACCTTGCCATGTCCCGGCTGGGCAATCCTTACAGCCAGGCGATGGCCGGCCAGGGCGATTACCTCGACTGCAGCTACCTCGCCAAGTGGTGCTACTCCAACGTGGGCGTAAACCTGCCGCGTACGGCGGCGGAGCAGGCGCAGTACTGTGTGCAGAACGGCCTCTCCGTTTCTGAGGCCGAACTCCAGCCGGGTGATCTTGTGTTCTTCTCACACCATTCTAACGGACGTTACATGAACGTTACCCACGTCGCCATCTACGCGGGCGACGGCATGATTGTAGACGCTTCCAGCAGCCGCGGCCAGGTAGTGTACCGCCCCATGCTCAGCGGCGCGGTCGCTTACGGACGTCCGGGCGGAGCACAATACGGCTCACTCTGATTTACCATAAAATTCAAATATAATGTTCCGGGGGTTTGTTTTATATGTCTGAAAGATATGTCCTTTGCGATCTGCCTGTACATTTAAGCTTCGACACCGTCAAAGAAAAGCTTCTTTTGAGTGACGAGGAAGATATCGAACTCGTACGTTCACTCTACACTAAAGCCATGGAGATTGCCCGCCCCAAAGCCGTGTACCGCGTGTGCTACGTCGATTCCATAGACGGGGACGCCGTCACCATAGACGGTATTACCTTCAAAAGCGCGGTCATGGCGAAAAATCTTAAGGACATACACCGCGTCTTCGCCTACGTGGCCACCTGCGGCACGGAAGTGGACGAATGGTCCCATACGGAGAGCGATTACTTTTTGAGCCTGTGGCTGGACATGATAAAAGAGCTCATACTTGGTGAGGCGGTCGAAGAATTCCGCTCCTACATAAAAGCAACTTACGGTATCGAAATGTTTTCTTCAATGAATCCCGGATCGGGCGATATCGATGTGTGGCCAATAGCCCAGCAGGTTCAGCTTTTCGAGCTCATTGGCGGCGTGACCAAAGACACGGGAACAGAACTCAAGGACAGTTACCTGCTCGTTCCCATAAAATCCGTCTCAGGCATACTCTTCCCCACGGACAGCGGCTTTACGAGCTGCGAATTGTGCAAGCGCAAAAATTGTCCCAACAGGAAATCCGAATACAAAGGCGCCCTTTAACGCCAGTGCCTGCGGAGCACCTCGAACACTTCAGGTTTTATTCTGTATACGTACAAATAAGAATTTGAATGCTGCTCTTCCCTCTTTACATGCTCCATTATCTCGGAACCATAAAGCCCTCCGCGCGCGAGGCCCTGCCGTAATACCGGCTTGTTGTTTGAGCGCAAAAAATTCATAAAATCGTCGTAGTCCCGGTCGCTCAGTGAATTGACAAGGGAGTACGCACGGTCCAGCAAGTATTCGTCTTCTTCGTTCATGCGGCTTTTTACGGCGTGCTTTTTTTCCACCGGCAGGAGAAGGAAAACCACCCCGAAAACGATCACCCCCACAGCGGCGTATACGACGATGCTGCTGAACCCGCCAAACGGCAGTCCGGCTATGAAACTTTCCGGAATAAAGAAGACTGACGCGGCGATTGCCACGCCCGCCGCCACGATCGCAATGATATTTCTCTTAAGCGCCGACATCCGATTTTTGATCCCCTTGTCATATTTATACTTTACCTGTATAGCATATTAGAAAGCGCCGCGATAATCAAGCGTTTTAGCCCTTTAAAACCATTTATTTTTCCTGAAATATATTATCGAGGCCACCACCACGATTATTGACACGGCGATTATTATTGGATAAGAGTACGCAAAGCCGTATTCAGGCATGACGACATTCATTCCGTACCAGCCGACAACGAGCGTCAGCGGCAGGAAAATCACTGTTATAACCGTAAAAAGCTTCATGGTCTTGTTGAGCGATATGTCCATCTCGTTCTGATAAGCCTCGCGCACCTGGGTGAGGTAGTCGCGCAGGTTCAAAACGTCCCTGTACAGCCGCTCCACCCGGTTCGCCTGGAATTCAAAGTGCCTTAAGGCGTCTTTGCTGAACAAATTGTTCCTGTTCTCCATGAAGTCTTCAAACATGTCCGTGAGGGATTCGTAGTACCGCTTGAGCATGAGCAGTTTTTTTCTGAATTTGCTCAGGGAGGATATGAAATCCTTCTGCCTGTCGCTTAAAACTTCATCTTCCATGCGCGCTATCTTCTCTTCAAGGCGCTCCAGCCTGGCCATGTCCTTCTCCGTGAGCATAACAAAAAAGCGGTGCAGCGCTTCTTCGGGCCCGCGCCATCCGCCCTCCTTCAATTCGCCGATAAACTTGTCCATCATGCCCGCAGGGCTGTACAGAAAACACAGCTTCCCCGGAAAAACCGCTATCTCAACTGTGCCCGCGGGCACCGCGCCGTCCCTTAAATGCGGTATTTTGAGCGATATATAGTCAAAGCCGGAGCGGCTTTCAAAGTAATTGCCGCCCACCGGCTTCTGCGCCGCGAAGCTTCGGGCGAATTCCGGCGGCAGTTCCCCGCCCCTTTCAGCGAAGCAGACAAGATTTTCGCCTCCGTTATCCGCCGCGCCGCCCTCCACGGCTTTCCCATTCACGAACAAAAACATGTTAAGAGTCTCCTAATGTCATTTTTCAAGATAATCGGACAATGTCCGCATAAAAGCCTCTACGTCTATGGGCTTTGCGAGATGGCCGTTCATACCGCTTTGAAGCGCCTTTTCTATATCCTCTTTGTAGGCGTTGGCCGTCATGGCTATTATTGGCACTTCACCGGCGTCCGGCCGTTCAAGCGCGCGGATGGCGCGCGTGGCTTCGTAGCCGTCCATCTCGGGCATCTGTATATCCATTAGTATCATATCATAATAATACGGCGGCGAGTTATTAAACATTTCCAGCGCCATACGTCCGTCCTCCGCCTCGTCGATTATTACGCCCGTGTCCGACAATAGTTCGTTAAGTATAAAGCGGTTGACGCGTATGTCCTCGGCAAGCAGTATGCGCTTGCCGGTTATATTCAGTTTAGGGCTGACGCCCGCCGCCGCTGCCACGCCATTCCCGGCCTTCATTACTATAGTGAACGTGAAAGCCGAGCCCTCGCCCGGAGCGCTTTTCACAGATCTCCCGCCGCCCATCCTTCCTACGATGTTCTGGCTGATAGCGAGCCCCAGCCCCGTTCCCCCGTAACGCACGGCTACCGCGCCGTCCGTTTGCTCAAACGCTTTAAACAGGCGCTTCTGCTGGTCTTCAGTCATCCCTATGCCGTTGTCCGCCACTGTGAAGGAAGCTTTGACCTCGCCGCCATCCACGTCCGCATCAACCCCGAAATAGACCTTCCCTCCCTCATCCGTAAACTTCATGGCGTTGCCGAGAAGGTTTATAAGCACCTGCTTTAAGCGCAGCTTGTCCCCTACTACGTAAACATCCGGCGCGCTTTTGTAGTTGCTTTCGAATGCTATGCCCCCGTCCGCGCAGCGTCCGGAAACAATCGAGACTATTTCATCCATAGCGCCGCACAGCGAAAATGATTCCTCCACCAGCGTAAATTTGCCCGCCTCGATTTTGGACATATCCAGCACGTCGTTTATTATGCCCAGGAGGTGCCCGGAAGCGTCGATTATCTCCCTGTTCGCGTTTACCGCCTTGTCGGACTGCCCGGGTATTTTTTTCGCCACCTGCGCCATACCCACTATAGCGTTCAGGGGAGTGCGCAATTCGTGGCTCATCCTTGCCAAAAAATCGCTCTTGGCGCGCGAAGCCACCTCCGCCGCCTCGGTCTGCACCTCCAGCTCGGCCGTGCGCTGGGCAACAAGCTCCTCAAGCTGCGCACTGGCCTTCCTTTTTTTCATCATCAGCACAAATACGAGGACAAGCACCACGCCCAGCAGCGCCACCAACCCTATGAAGAAAGGTATCTGCGCCTGCTGCACCGCGCTCCTGTAATCGAACACCTTGCGCGTCCAGCGCTCCGTTATGCCCTCCGTATCCACAAGGTCCTGCGTTTTTGATATTATCGATGCCAGCACAGTTTCGCCGATATTGAGCCCAAATGAAGAATCATACGGCTTGTTGAAGATAATATTGGCCTTGTATCCCGGCTTCTCGTAGTAATTCGTCATGGTTAAAAGCAGGTTCTGGCTGGACATTACATACTCCACCTCACCCTTGTCCAATCCCTCGAAACACTCGTCCGTGGTTTCATATCTTACCAGACCCGGATGGTTGGGGAACCATTGCGTAAACACTTCCTCAAACGCCGTACCTTCAGCTACGCCCACTTTTGAATAAAGTATCTGGTTTGGCTGTATATCTTCATCACCTACCTTTGAGATCAACGCGTAGTTATCGGCGGCATAAGGCTCGTCCGGCCAGAGGTAACGCCCCTTGCGTTCGGGCGAAGGTATCAATTCTGTTATAATCGACACGTCTCCCCTGCCCAGCATAGACAAAAGTTCCGGCCACGTGGCGTCCGGCCCGTTCGCCGGCTCAAAGCGCAGCCCCGTTAGCGAGCCTATTTTATCAAGCACATCCAGGGCTATTCCCTGCCATTCATGCTCCTGCCTGTTGTAAAAACTTACGGGGTAATTGTCAAACTCCAAAGCCACGGGAATTGCCTCGTCAAGGTTTGAACGCTCGTTCACATACGCTTTTTCCTCTTCATTCAGCCTCGCTCTCATCTTATGCATGAGGTATTCTTCCTGCCCCACATTGTAAAGCACCGCGAGGTGGTACGTGGCTCCCGCCTCAAGGTTCTTTTGCAGCACTTCGATTATGGGCAGCAGCTCCTCGTTCGCTGTGGAAAATGAAACAGGCGTGTATATGAGGGGAAAGTACTCCGCAGTATTAATGTCCGGGTATTCGTCAAAAGCAGCCTCTGCGGGGCTGTCTTCAAAGAAAGCGTCCACTTCTCCGCTTCTCAGCATATCGGCCGCATGCGTATAGTCTTCCACAAAGAAAGCGGTGAATTCTTCCTCTGATGATTCCATGATGTAGCCGTACGCCGTCGCCCCGCTCAGGAACGCGTAGTTAAGCGTTCGCGCTTTGGCTATTTCCGTCAGCTTTTCGCTTCCTTCCAGCGTAAAATACTTTATCGACCGCTCGGCAATAGCGTCCGTCATGTAGTATGTCCCGGCACGCTCCGGCGTATCCGTCAGCTCCCCGGTAAAATCTATATCGTGCAAGAGCAGGCCGTCCACAAGCTCATCCCACTCGCAGATAGTCGTTTTGAACTCTATGCCGAAAAGCCCGGTGAGCTCATCACGAAAAAGAGCGGCAAACCCGCCCAATTCCCCATCTTCACGGTAGAACGCCTCGGTGGAGTAGTTCATCCCGATATTAAAACCTTCCGGATGCTTTGCCTTCAGCGCTTCAACCGCCGCTATGTCTTCTTCCGTCACGCCGGGTATGTCCGTGTAGTACTCGTAATTTGGCCGCTCCGAAGCCTCTGCGCCCACAGTAAACATCACCGCAATCAGTATTGCCGCAACATACATTATTAGAACCAGCCAACCCGCGCCGCCTGTAAATCTATTTTTACTCATTGAATGCCTCAGGTTTTTTCCAATCCGTGCGAGTGTGTTGTTTCATACGTCCCTAAATGTATTATAATATTATAGTAAACCTGTTAATCGTTTTTTTATAAATTGCTTGAAAAAAAATTGTCCGAATGGTAATATATTGTGGTATTTTTTACAAAAAAATTCAATTATCAGACTAAACTTCTAGCGGTGCTCTTACTGTCAGATTGTGTGTATAAACACATACTGTAAATAGACTCTAATAATATTTTAGGAGGAAAAGAAGTATGAAGTTGAAGGCTTTCCCAAAAAAACTCTTGGCAATAGTCCTTACTATTGCAATTTCGCTATCATTTATGGGTGGGGTGGCGTTCGCCGGGGATGAACCTGTCATTATCGAGGAACCCGAACAGGTGATCGAGCCGGCGGCAGCTCCGCAGGAATCTGAAATGGAGATTGTAGCGCCTGATGTCGAAGTGATCGCGCAGGATGCAGCGGCTATTGAAGAAATGCCCGAGGTCATAGGCCAGGAAGTCCAGGTTGGCACATATGACGCCCTCGTGGCGGCCATAG
>JAVBSU010000164.1:0-7711 GCA_031556555.1 Christensenellaceae bacterium | reverse complement strand
TGCAGCTTGAGCGCCGACTGGAGCTGCTCGTTTGTTATGGCGGCGGCCTTCAACAGCACCTGCCCCAGCGGCAGGCGGTGAAGGTTGTCCAGCCCTTCCAGGCGGCGGCGGGCCTCGGTAAGCTGTACGTCCACGCGTACTTCGTTTATGGACATGCCGCGCTGGTGCACAGTGGACACCCAGAATAACTCCTTGTTTTTTATAATACCCCTGAATATGGGACCGTACCAGGTATAGGTGTATATCCACTGGAGGGGGATCCATGGAGCGTAACGCAGGTACTTTTCCTCGGCAAGTATGTATAGCTGGATCATGAGGTACGCTAGGAGCAGCACCACGGCAGCGTTAAAATCCATCAGGAATGTTGACGCCATGAAGCTGGTGGGCACGAACAGTATGGCCGCGATGCGCAGCATGTAGGTAACGAACATTATGAAGTTTAAAAATGGGCGCATAAGGTAGAGAGCGACGTCCATCTGCCTGAAACTGAGGTTTTTTATGCCCGTTAAGAAGAGGGGCAGGCCCTGCTTGAAGCAGGCGTTCATATGCCCTTGCATCCAGCGCGTGCGCTGCTTGGTGGACGCCTTTACCTTGAGGGGTTTCTCGTCGTAGAGGCGCGCCTGGTGCACCCAGCGGCAGGAACGGTTCTTTTTGCCCACGTAGGAAGTGGTCAGCACCAGGTCTTCCGTCAATGAATCGGTGCGCCAGCCTATCTCTTCGAGGACGGACGGGCGTATGACCATTCCCGTGCCGCCCATCTGCGCGGAAAGGCCCAGGCGCGAGTGCGCGTCCTGGTAGTTTGAATTGCTCAGCCAGTAGGCGAGCGAGTAGCACTTAGTCACCCAGGTGTCGCCGGGGTTCTTGCAGCCGAGGTAAGTCTGCATTATTTCGTAGCCTTCGTTGAGGCTGGAATTTATTTCGTCCAGGTACTGTTCGTTGACGAGGTTATCCGCGTCCAGAACGATGTACGCGTCGTACTCGTCGCCCTGCGCGCGCTTTTTTTCCAGGATGCCGAACATCCACTCGAGCGCGAAGCCTTTGCCGCGCTTTTCAGCGTCGTTCCTGACCATAGCCGCCGCGCCCGCCTTTATTACGACATCGGCGGTGTTGTCCGTGCAGTTGTCACAGATGACGAACACGTCGTACTTTTCCTTTGTATAGGTCGTGGCGTAAATGGATTCGACCAGCCGGCCTATGACCTGCTCCTCGTTGTGCGCGCAGCCCAGTATGGCGAAGCGGTTGAGCTTGCCGGGTGTGGGCGGTACGGCCGGTTTGGGGGACGCGGAAAAGAATCTTGAGAGTATGTATATGATGGGATCGTAAAACCAGAAAATTATGCTGACGGCTTCCGTGGCTATGAGTATGACGGTTACAACGCCCTCGAAAGCGGAGTAAGTGAAACGCCAGCTCAAAAGGACCACTAGCGCGGCGAAAGCCACAAAGCCCACCACAGCCGCTTTTTGCCTGCCGTTGAGGCCGCTCTCGTTGTTGGGCTCTTTGGACATGAACTGGCGCGCTACCAGCGCAATGATCCCTGCCGCGGCAAAGACGAGCGAGCAGAACGCCACCCAGAAATCAACTTCGCCAAGGCCCAGCGCCGCGTAGCCCCAGGCGGATATCCCGGACGCGAAACAGACGATGCAGGCGATTATCCAGATAAAGCCCAGTATGTAGGCGAATACGCGCAAAAAGTTGCGCAGGCTGAGACGGGTCGAGTCCTTTTGCCGGGGTATGATGAAGGAAAGCGCGAGCACGCCCAGCACGACGGCGGCGAATACGAACAGCCCGTCCGGGGTTACCGAAAACGAAGTAACGCCGAGGGCTTTTTTCAAAAACTCGTAGACTATGAAGATGCTTGAAAAATCAACCATAAGCTTTACCTCCGGACAAGCGTCCGGATGCGGGCCGCGCAATTTTCATGCGCAAAACCACAAATTTTGATCCCGCGGTCTTTTGTTATTCCAAACCGCATGCGTAACACCTCCGTTCCTTAGTGATCCATATTGAAGGGAAAGGCGGGGTTGTCCCTGTGCGAGAGGAAGACCTCGTGCATCTCCCTGTAAAGAGTGCGGTCTTCAAAGCCGGTCAGGATATCCGCTATCCTCTTGCTGGCAAAGCCGTCCCCGTAGGGGTTCTGCGCCTTGCTCATATGACCGTACATTATTTGATTGGTTAAAAGGCGCACTATATCGCTGTAAATCGCTTCTTCCTGCGTTCCCGTGAGCTTTAAGGTGCCCGCGGCAATGCCTTCGGGGCGCTCTGTGGTGTCGCGCATAACGAGGACGGGCACGCCCAGGGAAGGCGCTTCTTCCTGTATGCCGCCGCTGTCCGTTAAAATGAGATAGCTCCGGGCCATAACGTTGTGGAAGTCCACGACGTCCAGCGGTTCGACTATGCGGATGCGGTCGTGCCCGTGCAGCACTTTTTCCGCGGTCTCGCGAATTTTAGGGTTCATGTGGATTGGGTATATAACCTTGACGTCTGGGTATTCGTCAATAACCCGCCTTAATGCGGTGAACATGCGGAAAAGCGGCTTGCCGAGGTTTTCGCGCCGGTGGGCGGTGAAGAGTATGAGGCGGGAGCCTTCCGCCCAATCTGTTATGGGGTTCGTGTAATCGTCCCTCACGGTCGTTTTCAGCGCGTCTATGGCAGTGTTGCCAGTGATAAATATGCGTTCGGGGCGTTTGCCTTCCCTCACGAGGTTCTCCTTAGAAAGGGGAGTCGGGCAGAAATTCAACGCCGCTATAACGCCTACCGCCTGCCTGTTGAACTCTTCGGGAAAGGGGGAGTAGAGGTTGTGCGTCCTCAGTCCCGCCTCCACGTGGCCCACTGGTATGCGCAGGTAAAAGGAAGCCAGCGCGGTGGCGAATGTGGTCGCCGTATCGCCGTGAACGAGGACGATGTCCGGTTTTTCTCCGGCGAGCACAAGATGGATATTCTGAAGGATGTTTGCGGTTATGTCAAAGAGCGTCTGCCCGTCGAGCATTACCGAAAGGTCGTGGTCGGGTTTTACTTTAAAGGCGGTTAGCACCTGGTCAAGCATTTCCCTGTGCTGCCCCGTGACGCATACTTTTACGTTAAAATCGTCCCTGGCGCGCAACTCCGTTACCAGGGGGCACATTTTTATGGCTTCCGGCCGGGTGCCGAACACCAGCATAACTTTATCCATAACCAGTGTCTCCTCCATTATAGTATGGCATTAAATATAATTATAAACAGCATTGTCATTTCGTGTCAAAAATTATACCAGAAATGCTGCCAAAATGATACATATTCATTTACAAAAAAATAATAATGTTGTATAATTCATGCATGCGAAAAGGAGGTAGGACTATGTTTTGCAGTAATTGTGGACGGCCGCTTGAAGATGGTGAGATATGCACCTGCACTGAGATTCAGGTGGAAGAAACCTTGGAGCAGCCGGAGCAACCCGAACCGGTAAATCAACGTAGCGATTTTACCCAGGGGCAGAGGCGCTCTTCACATAACTCGGATAGCCAGCAGCAGACGCAGTACGGCCAGCAGCCCACGTACGACGCGCAGCAGGCGCAGTTCAGCCAGCAGTCTCCGTATGATGCGCAGCAGCAGCCCACGTACGACGCGCAGCAGGCGCAATACGGCCAACAACCACCGAACGACGTACAGCAGGCGCAGTCCGGCCAACAGCCTCCGTACGACGCGCAGCAGGCTCAATACGGTGGCCAACAGCCTCCGTACGATGATGCGCAGCAGGCTCAATACGGCGGCCAACAACCTCCGTACGATGACGCGCAGCAGGCTCAGTACGGCCAACAACCTGCGTACGACGCGCAACAGGCGCAGTACGGCCAGCAACCAACGTACGACGCGCAGCAGGCTCAATACGGCGGCCAGCAGCCTGCGTACGACGCGCAGCAGGCTCAATACGGCGGCCAGCAGTCTCCGTACGACGCGCAACAGGCGCAGTACGGCCAGCAACCAACGTACGACGCACAGCAGGCGCAGTACGGCCAGCAGCCTGGCCAGACCATACAACCCGGCGGGTACAACCAGCAACAGGGCGGGTACGGCCAACAGCCCCAGCAGCCCCAGTACGATCCCTATTACCAGCCGCAGGGCCAGTATAACGCGGGCGCGCTGAACGGCCTCGCCATAGGAGGCTTTATCTGCGGGCTCATATCGATATTTTTAAACTTCTTCTGTATTGTGGGAGTGATCGCAATAATACTCTCGAGCCTCGGGTTAAAGCAAATAAAAGATAACAACCAGAGCGGCAAAGGCCTCGCGCTTGCGGGACTTGTAATCGGCATTATAACTACGGTGCTCTGGATAGTGCTAATGGTCGTGGGAGTGGTTGCCCTGACCAGCTTGTTCTAAGTAATCAGTGTTTACCTAAGTGGACGCGCCATAAAGCGCGTGATTGCCGTCCCGCCTGTTTTTGCGGAAAGGAGAAATTATGGAGCGTTCTGTAAGCAAAACAAAAACAAAATGGCTTGTAGCTCTCTTTGTAATCGTATGCCTTGTGCTTGCGCTTATCCCTCTGGAATCAGCGGCGGCCGCCACGCAAACGGTGACCATCCCCAAAACAGCGGCTGTTACCGCCGGTAAGACCATCACGCTCAAGGCCACGCTTAAGCCCGCTGCCGGCGCCAAAATCAACTGGCGTTCGTCTACCCCCACTGTGGCGGCTGTGAGCAGCAAGGGCGTAGTAAAGGGTATAAAGGCGGGCCGCGCCGTGATAACGGCCAAGCTCGCCAACGGAAAGTACTCCAAGTGCACGGTCACCGTAAAAAAGGCTCCGGCCATGAAGGTCACGAGCACAGGAATCGCGAACGGTTACATCGCGGACAAGTACGGAATGAGGGGCCAAACGGACAGTGGCGGAGTGCCTGTAGTGTCCATTCCGCTCAAGGTGGGCAACGTGCCCTCGGGTACGAAGAGCTACGCAGTCTACATGAGGGATCTCACGTATCCGTGGGTGCACTGGACAGCGGTAAATATCAAAAGCGCCAGCATAGCCGAGAACGCCAGCGTGCTTCTCGCGGCCGGCATCAAACAGGGCAGGAACGATTTCGGGACAATCGGCTACGGCGGCCCGACGCCTCCCGACGGCACGCACGAATACGCTATTACCGTATACGCGATGAATAAAACGGCAAGCCTTTCAAACGGCTTCGCTTACCCGGATTTCAAAAACTTTGTATCCGGCGGCGTTTTGGGGCAGGCGACGGTTAAGGGCAGTTACAGCCCGTGAGAAGTGAACAAAGCAAAATCTTTGGGTATTGCTTTGGGGTCAAGGAGCCTCCGGCGGATTATATTTGTTTCGCCTTCGGCGACTTAAGGGGCAAGCCCCTTAAGAAACCCCACCGCACCCTACGATAGCAGCAGGGTTCCGCTTTCAATGTAATTAAAGAAGTGCAAAAGAGCGCGGGATCATAAACTGCGGTGCAATTAGTGATTAATTCGCGACATGCCAGCGGGCGCTTGCCCGCTTTTTCTTTGCGAATAAATGTTGGATGTGATAAAATAATTGAGTCACAAAAAACGGGAGAGCTTAAATGAAAGATTTCATACTGGATCACTGGGACAAGAACGCCATAAAATATGGCCAGACCCACCATGTTTCGTGGGGGGACAGCCACGTTATCAAGCTTGAGACGAGTAACATTTCCTCATACATAAAGGATGGGGACAGCGTGCTGGACGTGGGCTGCGCCAACGGTTTCGCGGCCATCATGCAGTGCGGCGCGCACAAGCTTAAAAGCATGGCTGGCGTTGACTTTTCGGAACAAATGACGCAAAACGCCCTTCTGAACAAAGAGCAGTCGGAGTTCAGGGGAATTCTTGATTTCAGCCGCGGCGACGTGCGGGAGCTTGGCTTTGAGGATAATACCTTCGATGTTGTCTACACGACGCGGGTGATAATAAACCTTCCCAACTGGGAGGAGCAGAAAGTTGCGGTAGAAGAATGCCTGCGCGTCACAAAACCGGGCGGCGTGTTCGTGCTGTCCGAGGCTTTCTACGAGCCCCTCGTGCGGCTGAACGCGGTACGTTTAGTGGCCGGGCTTGAGCCGCTGGTCGAACACGACTTCAACCGCTACATAAAAAAGAAGCGCCTGGGAGAGTTCTTAAAAGCCAAGGGGCTGGAGTACGAAGTGAACGATTTCTCGTCGGTTTACTATATAGGCACGCGCCTTCTGCGGGAACTTTGTACTGATTACGAGAGCTTCGAAGGCTACACCAACCCGATAAACGAAGACTTTTACCAGATGGAATTGAAGTACTCCGGCGGGGACTTCGGCATACAGCAGTCTTTCGCCATAAGAAAGTAAACGGAGGGGATTTGAGCGCATGTGTGGAATAGTAGCGTACGCGGGCGGCAGGGAAGTTGTTCCCGTGCTGATGTCCGGACTGAAAAAACTTGAATACCGGGGCTACGACAGCGCCGGCATAGCCTATCTGGATGAAAACGAAAAGATGAAGCTCGCCAAGGAGAAGGGCAGGCTCACGGAGCTTGAAAAGCTCACGGCCGGAATAAAGGCGGCGAACACGGTGGGCATAGGCCATACCCGCTGGGCGACGCACGGCGAACCGAACAGGGTGAACGCCCACCCGCACACGAACACCATCGGCGACCTTGCGATAGTACACAACGGCATAATAGAAAACTACACCGAACTTAAAAACTGGCTCACGAAAAAGGGAATAACCTTCGCGTCGGACACGGACACGGAAGTCATAGCGCACCTCATAAACTACTACCTCCCGGGAGACCTTAAAAACGCGGTGTCGCGGGCGATGACCATGCTGGAGGGCAGCTACGCCATAGCCGCCATCTACGAGCAGTCGCCGGGCGAGATAGTCGTCACGCGCAAGGACAGCCCGCTCGTAATAGGAGCGGGCAAGGGGGAGAACCTCATAGCCTCGGACGTGCCCGCCATACTTGAGTATACGAGGGACGTGTATTTCATGGACGACAGGGAAATAGCGGTTATAAGCAAGGACAAGATAGAGCTTTACGACCACTATTTAAACAGGGTGCACAAAGAGCCTTTCAGGGTTGACTGGGATGTCTCGCAGGCGGAAAAGGCCGGTTACGAGCACTTCATGATAAAAGAGATAGAAGAGCAGCCCAAAGCCCTCGCGGACACGGTCAACCCGCGCGTAAAGAACGGCGGGATAGACCTTTCCGAAGTGGGGATAGACGACGCTCTGCTAAAGGACGTAAAGAAAATACTTATAGTGGCCTGCGGGACTGCCTACCACGCTTCCTACATAGGCAAATACATAATCGAAAAGCACGCGCGCGTGCCCGTGGACGTGGAGATAGCGTCCGAGTTCCGCTACAAAGAGCCCATCGTTGACAGCGGCTGCTTCGCAATAATAGTAAGCCAGTCGGGAGAAACCGCGGACACCATCGCGGCTATGAGGGAAATAAAATCACACGGCGCTTTCGTCATGGCAATATGCAATGTTGTGGGTTCGACAATAGCGCGTGAGGCGGACGCCGTGCTCTACACTCGCGCCGGGCCGGAAATCGCCGTGGCGTCCACAAAAGCGTTCACTACGCAATTAATGTGCCTGTACCTCCTGTGCGCGAAGATGGCGCACGCCAAGGGGCGCATATCGGAGGACGAATATAAAGAATATGTGGCGGAACTGCAAACAGCGCCGGAGCGCGCCGCCGAAGTGCTGACAAACAAGAGCGCACTGCCAAAGTACGCCGCCCGCC
>JAVBSU010000218.1:0-7749 GCA_031556555.1 Christensenellaceae bacterium | reverse complement strand
GCCTGCTTATCTCTTTATTTATGGCTGAAAGCTGCTCATACGTATTCATGCCAGAAAGAGGGTCTATCTCGTCCTTTTTCAAAAGAAGCCGGTCGTAAATACTGCCCACCCGCACCCTCAGGAATTCCGTAAGGTTGCTATGGTATATGGCAATAAAATTCAACCGTTCAAAAAGGGGGGTGCTTATATCCTCCGCTTCTTCAAGAACGCGCTGATTGAATTTTAACCAGCTCAAGTCACGGTTTATAAAAAACTCATCCGTACTGTCGGGTAATTCTGTAGTGTCAGGCATGTTTGTCCCTCGCGTATATATTATCCATTAATTGTTATATTACTATTATTATAATATATATAACCGTATTTTCAAACATAATATTGCTCTATAAAAGCATTTGTTCGCATTTTCATAAAATCGGCAGCTTATTCTGCATAAAATATTGATTTTTTGCCTGATTTATTATACAGTGTAGAATGTACACAAAAAAACCAGAATAATCCGGTTGCGCCGCGAGGCGGCCGGTGGGGGTAACGCAAATGAAGAGCATCAAAAACATGAAATTAGCCAAGAAAATGTATTCGGCGTTTATCATCGTACTAGTTATTTTCGTGGCAGTCAGCCTTTTAAGCATATTCAGCATGAAAACGCTGAGCGAAAACGACGAGCGGATGTACACTTACAACACCCTGCCCCTGAGCAACCTCGCCGTTCTGTACGACACGCTCGCCGGGACGCGCATATGCCTTTCCAACGGCGTAATTTTCAAGGAGAGCGATCCTGAATTCTCCCAAAGCGAGCTGAGTGACCTCCACAATAAGGAAGCGGAGTTCGAGGAAGCCCTGGCGGGTTATTCCCAGCAGCTTTCAAGCGACGAGGAGCGGGAAATATTTGCCCGGATAGAAGAGGGCTATAACGGCGGGTTCGCCGCCGCTAAAGAGGCCCTTTTGGCCGCCATCGATTCGGGCGACAACGCCATGATAGCCGAAGGTGTAAAAGCCGTTGACAGCGGCGGCTCGGATGTTTCAGGCATAATCGACGAAGCTTTCGCATCCAATACTTCACAGGCCGAAGCGCAGGTAAACGCGAACAAGAAGCTCTACGAGAACACGCGCCTGATCCTGATAATCGTCGACGTAGTAGCCGCTGTGGTATCAATGCTGCTGGCCTACATGCTGGCGTCCATAATCAGTAAGCCCATAAACCGTATAATGGACGCAACAAAGCAAGCGGGCGAGTACGGCGACTTTAATTTCAGCGGGGACGTGGTCGCCGCCATACAGGAGGACGCCTCCTACAAGGACGAAATAGGCCAGACCGCGCTTGCGTTCGCCACCATGATGGACGCGCTTATCGCTAAGACAAAAGTCCTGGATAAGGTCGCTAACGGCGACCTGACCGCCGAAGTCCCCATGGCCAGCAGTAAAGACACCATAGGGCGCTCTCTCACAAAAATGATAGACAACCTCAACAGCATGTTCAGCGAAATAAACTCCGCCACCACACAGGTGTCCGGCGGAGCCAACCAGATAGCCAACAGCGCCCAGTCGCTCGCGCAGGGCGCCACGGAACAGGCTGCAACAGTGGACAACATAAGCGCTTCCATATCCGCTATCTCCGAGCAGTCGGAAACCAGCTCCAACACGGCGAGGGAAGCCGCGAGCGGCGGCGCGGCCATAAAGGACATCGCCCTCGACGGCAACGTGAAGATGAACAGCATGATGAAGGCCGTCCAGGAAATAAACGACGCCAGCAGCTCCATAGAGCAGGTCATAAAAACCATAGACGACATAGCCTTCCAAACGAACATACTGGCGCTGAACGCCGCGGTTGAAGCGGCGCGCGCCGGCCAGCACGGCGCGGGCTTCGCCGTAGTCGCCGACGAGGTCAGGAACCTTGCCGCAAAGAGCGCCGAAGCGGCCAAGGAGACCGCCGCGCTCATATCCACCAACATACAAAAAGCTGAGCTGGGCCTTTCAATAGCAAAGGAAACCGCGCAATCCCTGGAAAAGATAGTCGAGGGCATCCAGCGCACCAGCGATTCGTTAGAATTGGTCACCGGCCAGTCGGATGGCGTCCGGGTGGCCGCCTCGCAGGTAAACGGCGCCGTTTCGCAGGTTGTGCAGGTCGTGCAGCAGAACAGCGCGATGAGCCAGGAATCCGCTGCCGCCGGCGAGGAAATGAGCAGCCAGGCGCAGGTTCTGAAGAACCTTGTGGCGAGATTCAAGCTCAAAGAATGATGATGTAGTTGTTAATACTAGTAGCAAATGTCATCCCGCAGCCGTATGCGGGATGACATTTTTTTATTGCCGTGATTGAAATGGCGCGGCATTGCGGCTATAATGGTATTTATGTTGTAAAAACGGAGGCGCGTTTGGATTTTTTTAATGGAATAACTCCTGCTGGAATAATTGGGTTCATCCTGCTGATCGCCGGTGCGGTGGTAACGTTCGCATCCCGGCGCATAGCGCGGAATATGCCGCAAAAGCACGCCGACATGATAGTAAAGTTTATCGGCTTAGGCGTCGCCATAGTTGGCTTTTTGCTGGTAATGAATTTTTCTCAGAGTGCGTCTTAATTTGATTGGAGGTCTATATGGCAAAAGTAATGGAAAAGGTGTACGACCCTAAAACGACCGAGTCGCGTATATACGATTCGTGGCTCGAAAAGGGCTGGTTCCGCGCGGAGGCGGGTAGCGGCAAGACGCCTTTTACTATAGTTATACCGCCGCCCAACATAACAGGGCAGCTTCACATGGGCCACGCGCTGGATAACACCATCCAGGACGCCATAATACGCACAAAACGCATGCAGGGCTACGAGGCGCTGTGGATGCCGGGCACCGACCACGCCAGCATAGCCACGGAGGTCCGCATAATAGATATGATAGCGCAGGACGGGCGCACAAAGGAATCCATAGGCCGGGATGCTTTTTTGAAGCTCGGCTGGGAATGGAAGGAAAAATACGGCGGAACGATAGTAAAGCAGCTTAAAAAGCTGGGTTCCTCGCTGGACTGGTCGCGCGAGCGCTTCACCATGGACGAAAAATCCAACCGCGCCGTGAACGAGGCGTTCAAGCGCCTTTACGACAAAGGCCTCATCTACCAGGGCAATCATATAATAAACTGGTGCCCCAGCTGCAAGACGGCCATTTCGGACGCCGAGGTCGAATACGAGGAAAAGAACTCGCACCTCTGGTACGTGCGCTACCGAGCGGAAGACGGCGGCGACGGCGTTGTCGTGGCAACCACCCGGCCCGAGACCATGCTGGGCGACACGGCGGTAGCGGTGAATCCCAATGACGAACGCTACGCCAGCCTGCTCGGGAAGAACGTCATACTCCCCTTAATGGACCGCCCGATACCCGTCATAGCCGACGATTACGTTGACGTGGAGTTCGGCACGGGCGCGGTGAAGATTACTCCCGCCCACGACCCCAACGACTACGAAGTGGGCATACGGCACGAGCTCCCGCAATTGCGCGTAATGAACGACGACGGCACGATAAACGAGCTAGGAGGCACATACAACGGCCTTGACCGCTACGAAGCGCGCAAACAGATATTAAAGGACCTAGAAGCGCTGGGCCATCTGGTAAAGACAGAAGACTATACGCACAACGTAGGCCAGTGCTACCGCTGCTCCACGGTGATAGAACCCATAACCTCCCGCCAGTGGTTCGTCCGCATGAAGCCCTTGGCCGAGCCCGCCATAAAGGCGGTGGAAGACGGCGAGACGTCCTTCGTGCCCGAACGCTTCTCCAAGATATACTTCAACTGGATGAATAATATACGGGACTGGTGCATATCCCGCCAGCTCTGGTGGGGGCACAGGATACCCGCCTACACCTGCCGGGACTGCGGCGAACTGTTTGTTGAAACATCCGCTCCCGATAAGTGCGGAAAGTGCGGGTGCACTGTGTTGGTACAGGACGAGGACGTGCTGGACACCTGGTTCTCTTCCGCGCTGTGGCCCTTCTCCACGCTGGGCTGGCCGGACAAGACTCCCGAGCTTGATTACTTCTACCCCACAAACGTACTCGTGACGGCCTACGACATAATATTCTTCTGGGTCGCCCGGATGATCTTCATGGGCATAGAGATGATGGGCAGCGCGCCCTTCAAGTATGTGGACATACACGGCATAGTGCGCGACGAGCAGGGCCGCAAGATGAGCAAGTCGCTGGGCAACGGCATAGACCCTCTCGAAATAATAGAGAGCTACGGCGCGGACGCGCTGCGCTTCTCGCTCGCCATGGGCGTCTCGGCGGGCAACGACATGCGCTTCAACGTAAAGAAAGTGGAAGCGGGCCGCAACTTCGCCAACAAAATATGGAACGCCTCCCGCTTCGTCCTCATAAACGTGGGCGACGACGGAGCTCAGGAGATAGACGAGTCCAAACTGGATATCGCGGACAAGTGGATACTGAGCCGCCTCAACCTTGCCATAAGCGAGGTTACCGAAAACATGGAGAAAATGGAAGTTGGCATGGCCGCCCAGAAAGTGTACGACTTCGCGTGGAACGAGTTCTGCGACTGGTACATAGAAATGGCCAAGCCCCGCCTTTATGGCGAGGACGAAAGCGAAAAGCGCCTGGCCACGAGCGTTTTGATGTACGTCCTCGTAAATACATTAAAGCTGCTGCACCCCGTGATGCCCTTCATAACGGAAGAGATATTCATGGCCCTGCAGGACGCCGAGCCCACCATTATGCGTTCCGGCTGGCCCAAAGCCGCGTACACGGGCTACGAACGCGAAGCAGGCATGATGCAGGATGTTATGGAGCTCATACGCGCCGTAAGGAACCTACGGCAGGAGATGGACGTGCCGCAGAGCGTCAAGGTAAAGCTGACCGTACTTCCCGCAAACGCCGACGGCGGCGGGGCCATAAGCGCCTGCACGGAATACATACAAAAGCTTGCCTACGCTAACAGCGTTGAGCTGATACAGTGCGCGGACGGCGCGCCCAAGAACAGCGTCTCGGTCGTCTGCGGCATTGGCGAAGCCTTCATGCCTTTAAGCGAGATGATCGATATCGAAAAGGAAATAGCGCGCATAAAGAAGGAGATTGCCGGCAACGAAAAGGAAATAGGCCGTTCCAAGGGCATGCTGAACAACAAAGGCTTTACCGAAAAAGCCCCTCAGAAGATGGTGGACGAGGAGAAGGCCAAGCTCGCCAAATATGAGGAGATATCGCAAAAGCTCAAACAGCGCCTTGAATACCTGGAGCGCATGAAGTAGATGGAGTATATTCACATCGCCGGGACGAACGGCAAGGGCTCAACAGCCATATACCTCGCTAATATACTGGGTGTGAGCCACACCTGCGGCCTTTATACCTCCCCGCACATAAGCTCGCCGCGCGAGAGGTTTGCCCTGAACGGGCAAATGATATCCGAAGCCGGCTACAGCGAATACATGGCTGCCGGAAAGAACGGCGGGGATGAGCACATGTTCTGCGTGTGGACCCGTATGGCCCTGCAATGGTTCGGGGACAACAATCCCGATTATGTTGTGATGGAAACAGGACTGGGCGGTACAAAAGACCCGACGAATGTGATAGACTCGCAGATGCAGATAATAACGCCCATAAGCTTCGACCACATGCGCGAGCTGGGCGGCTCCATAAAAGAGATAGCAGGTGAGAAGTGCGGCATAATAAAGTGGGGGGCGACGGTTATCTCGCATCCTCAAAACGATGACGCCATGGACATCATCCGCCGTACCTGCGACCATATGGACGCCCGCCTCATCGTGTTGGATGCGGACAAAATCCGCGTCAAACAGTCCGGCGTGGACGGCCAGACTTTTGATTTTTCATACCCCGGGCTGAATCTTAAAGGCGCGCGCATAAGCGCTATGCCGCCCGCCCAGGCCAGTAACGCCTGCGTCGCGGCCATCGCCGCATACGAGCTGGGCATAGATTCCGAAGACATAGCGGAAGGCCTTAAGACCGCCGTGCTGCCCGCCCGGGCGCAGTGCATCGGCGGCATGCTCATAGACTCGTCCCATAACGCCGCCGCGCTAAGAGAGCTCGGGAGCACCGTTAAAAAGTATTTTCCAAAAACAAATATAATAGCCGTCACCGCCGTGATGGAGGACAAGGACGTGCGCGCCATAGCGGACGAGATAAGTTCCTTCGCCGACACTGTCATCTGCACGCGTGCGGACAAAAAAAGAGGGCTTGATTCCAAAGAATACGCAAAGTATTTCGATAACGCGCAGACAGTGGAAGACCCCTCTTACGCCATCACCTACGCGCGCGAACTCGCCGCACGAAAAAAGAGCCTCATCGTCGTTTGCGGCTCTTTCTATTTGGTGCGATACGCATTGCCTCACCGGTTTTAGCAAAAGCTCCCAGGGCCTTTAAAAACACATTGTACGGTAAATATATCCGTTCTCTCAGCCGCTATTATTTTTGTCAGCGGGTTGCTCCTCGCGTACCCAATTGTCAAGGTACGCTGCTTCTTCACCGGGATTTTCTATCATACCCCGGAACCACCACATACCGGACCCCGCGAACACCGCTCCTGCCTCCAACGCGCGTTTAATGGCGGCGGAGTGGTTGTAAGTGTTTTCGTATTCCCGGTGGTGTTCATCGTAATCGTAATAACCCGGGCCCACCGGCAACACTTCGCAGGGCAGGCCGTATACCGTGCCGCTGATATTGCCCGCGCTCCACGCCACATGGTTGATATAGCTCTCCGCGTCGTAGCTGATGGGATAGGTGTCGTAATCCATTACCACAAGCATATCCACGGCCCGCGCATAAGCATGGGCGTCCTCCACCGTAAACCCTTCATTCAAAACAGGGACACATATAGATAGGTGCACATCAGGGCCTACGCGCTGTCTTATGGCATTGATGAGTTTAAGGTACCCTTCCCTGTACTCCTGCCGCACCGGTTCAAAATCAAGGTTGATACCCTTAATTCCCATATCAAGCAAAAGCTCGCAATAGTCCGCGATATTTTCAGTCATGGAGCCGTCTTCCGCAAAGTGCAATTCCGAGGATCCGTTGACCGAAGCGATAAGCTCAATGTCCGGCGCGTTTTTAGAATAGTAACCGATCCACGCTTCAAGTCCCCGGTAGTTGCCTTCATGCATACTGGCATCGACCGTATCCATACTGCCATCCATATAGTTCTTGTCAAAATAACCGCAGTCTATAAATTGATAGTGTATCTGGTAAAGGCGCATTTTTTCCAAAAGCCCGGCGTAAAACTCCTCTGTCTGGCTTTCCGTTGTCCAGCCCTGATCCATGAAAGCGCCGTTATACCGCATGCAATCACTGACACCCTGCCGTTCTTCAGGCGCCTTCTCAAGCGCGATCACCGGGCCGGGATCAGAAAAAGCCAATATGGCAAACATACCTATAGCAAGCGCCAAGCTTACCGTCCTCCTTCTTATTGCCATTGACTCTTTCTTCTCCGCATGTTCACAGTTTTATGCCCTGCCTCCGGCGGCGCACCCGCTACGCCCGAGTGCCCGCGCATTGTATCACGAAAAAAACCCTCGTAAATCTAGCCGCATTTCAATCAGTGTTTAGTACGAGTAGTTTCTACTTTCTCCTTATTCTTTAACTTTCTTCTTTCTTGCAACCAGCACAACTATTATCACGGCCGCCGCGGCGACGGCAAGTATGCCTATCCACAGCGCGAGGTTACTGGTGTCTCCCGTCTGCACGTAATTGCCGTACTCGTCGTAGTAGCCGCCCGAAGAACCGTCTGGGTTGACAGTCGGTGTAGGCTGCT
>JAVBSU010000178.1:0-6050 GCA_031556555.1 Christensenellaceae bacterium | reverse complement strand
ATTGTAAAAACTACATTATTGTGCTATAATTCGGACATAAACAAAACCCAATCACAAACCTAAATCAAACCACAATATTGGAGGATGGATCGATGAGTAAAATTAAATCTGGCGGAGCGCTGAAGACGCTTGTATCCGTGCTGCTTATAGCAGTGCTCATGTTCTCGCTGTTGGGCGCGGCGGCGGGCTCGGAGCAGATGGCGGCGGCCCCGAGCTTCAGCTCAGACTCAAGCAAAGTAGTTTTCAATGGAGGTATAGCAGCTAAAACTCTTAACATCGCCAATGCGGCCGGCTACAAAACAACTTGGTCGATCGAAGTTAATGGCGGAGATCAGGCGTATTTGACTTCGAAGAAAACTGATTCGGTCGTCGTAAAAGTAAGCGCGGTTGGCCCGAAAAATGACTCAAAACACAACGGCAAGGTAATAGTGAAGGCCAAGCTTGTAAAAGACAGTACAAGCATAACACTGACGCATGTAATAAAAGTCTACCAGGGCGCCATGGAAGTCACGCTGAGCGGCGGCGAGGACGGCCTGGGCCTGGGCGAGAGCACGACGTTCAAAGCGGTGGTTAAGCCTGTGGGCAAGGTAACAGCTGACGGAGAGGATAAGGCCAAGTTCACAGCGACAGGGGAGAAGTACGCGGGCATAGACAAAACTACAGGAGTGCTCACAGCGAATGACGCCGGGCTCATAGGCAGGGGGATCAGGGTTATTACGGTCAAGGCTGCCGCGGGGCCCAAATTCGCCAAAAAGGAAGTTAGCCTCAATGGCGGCCAGTTCATGGCCAAGGGCGTGAAAGACAACACAGTAACACTGCAACTCAGCGTAGCGGGCGATATGCAGCTTTTGGAGGGCAGCACTTTAAAGCTCACCGGGCTGGATGTTGTGGAAGGCAAGACTTTAACCGCCAGCTATGTTGCTGGGACTAAGGGTACCGCGACTTTCAAAATAGACCAGGATGTCGCGCCCGGCGGCGAATATGATGGAGCGTATAAAGTGTCCAGCAGCCTCAAGGGCGCGCAATTTACCGAAACCAGCGGCGTTGTATACTACGGCGCGGCTCCGGTAAACGTTGTGTCCGAGATGAGCGTGAGCGTTGCCGGTGTGAAGTACGTTGCGGTGCAGAGCGGCTACGACCCAGATGAGTGGTCTGTGGAGCTGCCGGCCGGAACGGATCTCAGCAAAATAACAAAAGAGGATATAAATGTGGCCCTTGCATATCCTTCAACCAGTTACCTGGAGGCATTGAAAGTAGGGTCGAACGGAACGGTTCGTATGGAAATAAGCAGCATGTGGAGCAATGGCGTTAGGAGCTACTTCTACACGCTGACCATGACCGCCCCGGGCCAGCAGGCTGTTGACCTTAGCGGAGCCGGGGAGGCGGACGGGATAATGATCGAGGAAGCGCCCGAAGTGCAAATAGTTGAAGAAGCGGTTATTGAAGAAATGGAAGTCGGATGAAACACCTTCTTGCCGGAGCGGTTTGTCTCTGGTCTCTTCAAAACCCATTTTGATATAAGTGGGCGAACGCAGTGAACCGGGTCAAGGGCCTATGGCCCTTGCGGGTTCGGGCAGAGCCCGAGAATATGCTTCATTATTAAAACGGACGCCTTAAAAGGCATCCGTTTTAATAATGTCCTTCACTATCTCGCCCGCCATGATAAGGCCCGCTACAGAGGGTACGAAGGCTACGCTTCCCGGCGCGGGCCCTTCGACGCTTATGGGCGTTTCAGTTGAATAAACCACTTTAAGCCCGGCCACGCCTCGTTTTTTAAGCTCGCGCCGGATCACCCTGGCGAGCGGGCATACGGACGTATCGTATATGTCCGCAACCGAAAAGCGCGTGGGGTCGAGCTTGTTGCCCGCTCCCATGCTGCTTATTATGGGAACGTTTGCAGCTTGCGCCCGGCATACGAGTTCGATTTTTGATGAAACGCTGTCTATAGCGTCCGCTATGTAGGATAACGGGGAAAAATCGAGGCTGTCCGCCGTTTCTGAAGAATAGTAAACAGCGTGCGCGCTGACTTTGCAGTGCGGGTTTATTGAGAGGATCCTGTCCTTTGCAACATCTGTCTTTAGCAGCCCCACGCTTGCGTGAGTGGCGATGAGCTGGCGGTTTATGTTGCTCATGGCGGCAATGTCGCCGTCCACGAGCGTGAGCGCGCCCACGCCGCTGCGCGCCAGCGCTTCAAGGGCATAAGAGCCCACGCCGCCAAGGCCGAATACGGCCACGTGCGCGTCCCTTAACTTGCACATGGCCCCTTTGCCCAGCATTGCTTCTGTTCTTATAAATTCTTCGTACAAAAATATGCCTCCGGCGGCTTAAGAACCTTTTTGCTAACACCAAAAAAGGTTCTTAAGAATCTCCCAAAACGCGTTATGTTGTTATAAGTAAAAGGCAAGCAAAGCTTGCCTTAGGGTCTTCCAAAGGGCAGGACCCTTGGTGTGATATCCTTAAAATCTTCCGCCCGCCGACGCGCCGGTGTAGCCTTCCTTCTCCCAGATGCGGAACCACTCGTGCAGGCGCATAAGGAACTCTTCGTTTGTCTGCGTGCGCACTATCATGCTTATGAGCTGCTCGGTGACTTCGGTAGTGTTGCCCGAGGACAACGCTTTCCTGAGCGTCCAGGTGCCTTCCAGCTCTTTTTGCGTAAGCAGGAGGTCTTCACGCCGCGTTCCCGACTTGGCGAGGTCCACGGCGGGGAAGATGCGTTTTTCCGAGAGCCGGCGGTCGAGGTGTATCTCCATGTTGCCGGTGCCCTTGAACTCTTCGTAGATGATTTCATCCATCCTGGAGCCCGTTTCAACGAGTGCGGTGGCGATTATCGTCAGTGAGCCGCCGCCCTCGATATTCCTTGCGGCGCCGAAAAAGCGCTTAGGCTTGTAAAGAGAGCTGGGGTCAAGGCCGCCGGAGAGCGTCCTTCCGGAGGGAGGCACTATGAGGTTGTACGCGCGGCCGAGGCGTGTAAGGCTGTCCAGGAGTATCACGACGTCCCTGCCGTGCTCAACCAGTCTTTTGGCGCGCTCTATGACCATATCGGACACCCTTGCGTGATTCTCCGGGCGCTCGTCGAAGGTTGAATAGACGACTTCGCCCGCTATGGAGCGCTGCATGTCGGTAACTTCCTCCGGCCGCTCGTCTATGAGCAGCACCAATAGCTCAACTTCGGGATAGTTTGTCGTTATGCTGTTGGCGATCTTCTTCAGGAGTATGGTCTTGCCCGCTTTTGGCGGGGCGACGATGAGTCCCCTCTGGCCTTTGCCTATGGGCGATATAAGGTCTATTATCCTTATGGCGAGATCCCTTGACGCCCTTATGTTCTCCAGAACGAAACGCTCTTCAGGGTATATGGGCGTAAGCTCCTCGAAGGGGCGGCGGTTTATGCAGTTTTCCACCGGCTCCTCGTTTACCGTCTCTATGTATAGCAGCGCCAGGAGGCGCTCGCCTTCCTTGGACGGGCGGGTCTTGCCCTTGACTTTGTCGCCCGTCTTGAGGTTGAATTTTCTTATTTGGGCCTGGCTGACATAAACATCCTTGGAGCCGGGAAGGTAGTTCTCGCTCCTTAAAAAGCCGTAGCCTTCGCTGTGAACTTCGAGGATGCCTTCGGCGTTCTTGCACTCGCCGGTGTTGAGTATCTCGTTCACTGCGTCGTTGTTGGGAACGTATTCTATTATCCGGCCGCGCCTCCCGCCTTCCGCTTGCTGCGTTTCGGCTTGCGGCTGAGCGAAATCTCCTATGTCTATGACGCTCTCGTAGCTGTCCTGTTCCTTCTCTTCCGGCGGCTCGGCCTCCCTGTACTGCATCGTGGCGGCAGCGGGAGTTTCCCTGGCGGCGCGCCTGCCGTTTTGCGGGCCCGTGCTTTTTGGGTACTGCCGGCGCGGCTGGGGCCGTGGCTCGGGGCGTTCGAAAACCTCGATTTTTTCCGGTGTTGAAAAACTCTTTTCCGGTTCGGGAAAGCTTTCTTCAAGAGGCGGCAAAGCGGCCTCCGGCTCGCTATTGCCCCCGCTAAGCTCCACGAGCTTCTCCAATAGTTCGGCCTTCCTGTACTTTGTAGGCGATTTCAGCCCTGCTAGCTTGGCTATCTCGCGAAGGTCGGCAAGGCTTTTTGTTTCCAGTAAACTAATATCCAAATCTAACAACTCCTAACCTGTAATGTATATAGGTTTTACGATTAATAACATACGAATCCAATGCGCACCGCAGGTAATATTTGAGGAATCACAGCATTTTCACACATGTATTTCAATTGATTTCAGATTTATTAAATACTTCAACCGAAATGGGAAATCATATATTGATATTATGCCGAAAAAACGCCGGGATGTCAACATCTTTTACTATAATTGCGTGAGCTAAAATCTTAATAAACTGTTAATAAACATGCTAAACAGGAAGATGTTGATTGATTTTAATGCCGGCGATACGGAACCTTCATTTGGTAACGATGAGTCACAGTATCATGAACAGTGTTCCGGCTGTAATAAAGGCGCCCCCAAGGATCGTCTTCAAGGTCAGTTTCTCGCCGAGGATTATCACGGCCAGTATCATTGTTATGACAACGCTGAACTTGTCTATGGGAACAACCTTGGACGCGTCCCCGAGCTGGAGGGCTTTGTAGTAAAACAGCCAGGACAAACCCGTCGCCACGCCGGACAGTATCAGGAAAAGCCAGCCCTTCTGGGCGATGCCGGCTATGCCCCCAAGCTTGCCCGTGATAAGTACTATTCCCCACGCCATGACGAGCACTACAACCGTGCGTATGGCTGTGGCCAGGTTGGAGTCGATGCCGCTCAGGCCGATTTTAGCCAGAATTGAAGTGAGTGCCGCGAACACGGCCGAGAGTAACGCGTATACCGCCCACATATGTCTTGCCCCCGGTTTCATAAGGATACCGCCTGTTTTAATGTTTGAAGATGAACCTATTATACCATGCTGCTCAGGATATGATGCGAAATTATTACCAGAAAGCGCAATAAATTGATATATGGCGGCCGTGGCCCTGCTATATTATAATTATATTAACAAAATATACGAGGGGTATACGGTATGAAGGCGAGGATAGGCATAGGGATAGACACGGGGGGCACATACACGGACGCGGTGGCCTACGACTTCGAGAAAAAGGAAATACTGGGCAGCGCCAAATCGCTGACGACGAAGTACGACCTTTCCGTGGGCATACTTAACGCGCTCGACGGGCTGCCCGCCGATCTTTTAAAGTCCGCCGGGCTGGTATCGCTTTCCACTACGCTGGCCACAAACGCCTGTGTGGAGGACAGGGGAGGGCATGCCAAGCTCATATTCTTCGGGGGCGACGCGCGGATAATAGACGAGCTGGGCGGCGCGTACGGCCTGCCGCCGTCGGACAGGATTTATCTGCAGGAAAGCTACACGTCGTTTTCCGGCAGGATCGACCGCGAGCCCGACTGGGCAATGTTCAGGAAAAACATCGGCAGCGGGTTCCGGGACTACGACGGCGTGGGGATAATAGAGGTCAACGCCATGCGGAACAACGCCGTTGTGGAAAAAAAGGCGAAGAAGCTGTTTCGTGAGAAAATGGACATACCCGTCGTGTGCGGGTACGAGTTGAGCTCCGGCCTTAACTGCCTCCAGCGCGGCGCGGGAGCGCTGTTAAACGCGAGGCTCTTCCCGGTTATAAAAGATTTTCTCAAGGCAATAAAGACGGCTACGGCGGCGCGGGGCATGAAAGCGTCTATCGTTATAGTGAGGAGCGACGGCAGCCTTATGAGCGAGGAGTTCGCGCACGTTCGGCCTGTCGAAACGCTGTTGTGCGGCCCGGCGGCCAGCCTGATGGGCGCGGTTGCCTCGGTTAACGAGGCGGACAGCCTCGTAGTGGACATGGGCGGCACAACCACGGACATCGCCCTCGTAAGCGAAGGCGTCCCGGTCCGCGCTCGCGGCGGGGTGAGCGTGGGCAAATGGAAGACGTTCGTCAAGGGCCTTTATATAAAAACTTTCGGCCTGGGGGGCGACACCGCCGTGCATTACAACGACAACGGCCCGTTCCTGGAGGATTACCGCGTGAC
>JAVBSU010000205.1:0-8790 GCA_031556555.1 Christensenellaceae bacterium | reverse complement strand
CTCAAGGCCGCTCATTGTGGGCATCCTTATGTCGGTTATGACTATGTCCGGCCGCTGTTCCTCAATGACGCGCAGCGCCGCCTCGCCCGTGTGCGCGAAACCGAGGAAGCTCAGGCCCATGGCCTCGAAATCTATTAGGTCGCGTATGAGCGAGCATATCATATGCTCGTCGTCAACTATTAAAATACTGTACATCTTTACATACCCTTTAAATCTATCCTTTCCCTTCATAGATTATACAGCATCGGCGTAGTTTTGTCATTTCAGCCTGAACACGTCCATTTTGTGCGCCACGACGTTTTTCATAGCCAAAAATGCCGGCCTGTACAGGCCCGTTATGGAATAGCGGAAGCCCTCCTCCCGCTGCGTTGCTATGTACTGCCTGCCCATGGCCATAAGCGTTTCCGTACATATGTTTATTTTCGCTATGCCGTTCCTCACGGCTTCCTGCACATCCTTTTCCGGCGTGCCCGAACCGCCGTGCAGCACGAGCGGTATGTCCACCAGCGCGGCTATTTTCTTGAGCCGCTCTATGTTGAGCTTGGGCTCGAACTGGTAAAGGCCGTGGATTGTGCCTATGGACACGGCCAGGCAGTCTATTCCCGTGAGCTCCACAAACTTGACCGCTTCTTCCGGTACGGTCTGAAGCTCCGCGTGCTCTTCACTGTCTTCGCCTTCCAGGCCGCCAACGTGTCCCAGTTCCGACTCGATGGACGCGCCGTACTTCCGCGCCAGTTCGGCGACTTTTACGGTCATCTCCACGTTTTCCTCAAAGGGCAGGTGGGAGACGTCTATCATCACGGAGGTGTAACCCGCGTCCAGGCTGGCCTGGCACTGCTCATAGGTCGTGGCGTGGTCCAGGTGCAGGGCGAAAGGAAGGCCGGTGTTCTCCTCCATCATCTTTCCTATAAGCGCCATGTTGCGGTAGCCCACAAATTCGCTCTCAGCCGGGCCTGCCTGGAGTATTGCGGGCATATTGCGCTCCCGCGCGCACTCTATCACCGCCTTGGCCGAATCCACCGACCAGAATTCAAAGGCGCCCAGCGCATACCCGCCGCGTCTTGCGTCCACCAGCATTTCCTTCATTGTTACCATTGGCATAAATTCTATTCATCCTCCCATTTTTTCCATAAAATTTAAAACTTGTTGTTCGTCCTTTAAAGCGGTGGCGGCGCCCACCCGCCCCACGGCGATGGCGCCCGCCGCGCAGGCGAATTTTGCGCTTTCCTCCATGCCGCGCCCCTTGAGCAGGGCGTGCAGGAAGGCGGCGGTAAAATTGTCCCCCGCGCCCGTGGTATCCACCACCTCGATATCTTCATATGCGGGGATGTGCACAATACCGCCGCGTCCGCCTACATAGCAGCCGCCGCTCCCGTTTTTCAGCACCACAGTGTTTGCGCCCAGGCGCAGCAATTCGTCTATTATCCCATTGCAGCCGGATTTGCCCGTTACGTACTCGCCCTCCGTCCGGCTGGGCAGAAGATAGTCTACGTATTTGAACAGTGAAACAATTTCGTCCATGTCCGCACCCAGCGTATCCGCCGTAAAGTCGGCGGCGGTGGCTATCCCCCTGGCCTTCGCCTGCCTGAAAAGCTCCTTGTACCCGCCCGCGTCCATTTTTTTCGTGTTGAAAAGGCTTCCCGCGCTCACAAGGTCAAAGCCGTCCAGCTTATCGTAGGCATCGAAGCAAAACTCCGAGTTCGTACCCGGATAATAAAGCACGTGGCGCTCGCCATTTTCTTCGCTCAACAATACGCTCACGGGGGTTGCCACGCTTTGATGAACCGCCATTAGCGAAGTGTCCACACCGTTTTCTTCAAGCTCGCGCATTATGCGCCTGCCCGCGTCGTCACCGCCCACCATGCCCGCCATGTACGCCTCATCGCCCAGCCTGGAAAAAATTATGGACTGGTTTAATGCGTCGCCGCCCGTTGAGTACGCCACGCCGCTTAGCAGCATTGTGTCGCTGTCAAAAATCTCCCGTTTTACAGGCCTCACAATTGTATCGAGGCATAGCAATCCCACGCAAAGTACCTTGGCCATTTTTCAATCCCTTCCATATATCAGTGTATAGCCAGAGAGCCGCTGGATGCGGCTCCCCGGACTATACTGCTTACTACACTATTGCCATATTTGTTGATTGAGAGCCGCGATACCGTTAGCTCAGGAAATCAGCTACGTTGTCCTTTGTTACGAGGGTGTAGGGGATGTCGTACTCCTTTTCGATCGTCTCGCCGTTGGCCAGCTTGACCGCTACGTCTATGGACGTTTCGGCTATGGTCTTGGAATCCTGAAGTATGCTTGCCGTGAGCCCGCCCTCGTTTACCGATTCAAAAGCGGCCGCTATGCCGTCTATTCCTATTATGATGGTTTCGTCGGCCTTGCCTGCGTCCGCAAGCGCGTCGTACGCGCCCAGCGCCATTTCGTCATTGTGCGCCACAACGGCGTCTATCTGCGTGCCGAGCTGCAGCCAGTTTTCCATTAGGGACATGGCCTGGTCGCGGTACCAGTCGGCGGGCTGCGAGTAGAGGACTTCAATGTCGGGATACTCGGTGAGTACCTGCTCTATGCCCTCTTGGCGGAGTATCGCGCCCGTGTTGGCCGTGGGGCCTTCAATGATTACGATGCTGCCCTTGCCTCCGAGCTGGTCGGCTATGAACTGCATTTCCATTATGCCCGCGTTGAGGTCGTTGGAACCAACGTAAGTGTCAACGAGGTCCATGTCCGCTATTACGGCTTTGGAGGCGATAACGGGTATACCGGCGTCCACGCATGCCTGCGCTCCGGGTACCGCTCCGTCAAGGTCGGCCGCGCTCAGTATAACTACGTCCACGCCCTGGGCTACAAAGTTCTCGCACTGCGAAACCTGTTTTTCGGAAAGGCCTTCGCTATCCACAAAGAGGAGTTCCACATCGTCCATCGCACCGGCGTACTCTATGGCCGCTTCGCCGTAAATCGCGTTGGATTCGTTGGCCATGTTGGCGGCGGTGAGGCCGATGACGATTTTGTCCTCCGAAGCCGCGAAGCCGGTCGTCATCACGAGCCCGCAGAGCATTGCGGCAATCATTACCACAGCCAGGATCACTTTTGTTCTTTTCATTATTAGTCCTCCATTTGATTTTGGAAACGCACAAGAGGTGTTTCCTTATATTTACCGCCGGGGCGGCATTGCACTTACGATGTGAGCGCCCTCTTCTTCCGGTCGGACAGTACGGCTATGAGGATTATCGCACCCTTTATGACCTGCTGGTAGTAGGACGATACGTTGAGAAGATCGAGGCCGTTCGTCATTATACCGATGATGAGCATACCTATGACCGAACCTATAATGCTGCCAACGCCGCCCGAAAGGCTGGCCCCTCCGATTACGACCGCCGTTATAGCGTCCAGTTCGTAGCCGTCTCCCGAGGCGGGCTGGCCCGTCTTTATGCGTGCCGCCAGCACGATACCCGCTATGGCGGAGCACACGCCGCTTATCATGTACACGCCAAACTTTACCGACGAAGCGTTTATGCCCGACACGACGGCGGCTTTTTCATTGCCGCCCACCGCGAAGACATACCGGCCGAACTTTGTATAATTGAGGAAAAACACGCCCACCACTACAACTACGATGTATATGATCACGGGTATGGGCAGTATGCCCACCGAACCGCCGCCTATGTTGGTAAATTCGGGTATGAGGCCGGTTATGGGCCTGCCGTTGGTGTATACGTAGGAAAATCCTTTTGTTATGGTCATTGTTGCCAGCGTCACAATGAAAGGAGGAACGCCCAACTTGGCAACAAAAAATCCTGAGAACGCGCCACAGGCAAGCCCCACGAGCACGCCCACCATGAGCGCGAGGCCCAGAGGGCTGGGGTCGTCCGTCTTTACCATGCTTGTGGTTATGACTCCGGAAAACGCCACGATCGCGCCAACCGAAAGGTCGATCCCGCCCGTGATTATTACGTAGGTCATGCCCACGGCGATGATACCTATGACGGATATCTGCCGGAAAATATTTATGATGTTCGTGGCGGTGAGGAACACGGGCGAAGCGATGGCGAGTATGGCGAACAGCAGTATGAAAGCTATGTAAATGCCGTAATTCCCTAATATCCTGCCCGCACTCAGTTTTTTCTTTTCCATTATTTCGAACCTCCCACTGCGCAGGCCATAAGCGTTTCCTGATCGCATTCGTCCCTTAAGAATTCTCCCGTTATGCTGCCTTCGTGTATCACGATTATCCGGTCGCTCATGCCCAGCAGTTCGGGCATTTCTGAGGAAACCAGTATGATCGAGTTGCCCTGTTTGGCGAGCATGTCCATTAGGTGGTATATCTCCGCTTTCGCGCCTATGTCTATGCCCCGCGTGGGCTCGTCCATTATGAGTATGCCCGGCTTGCCTAAAAGCCACTTGGCCACGACCACCTTCTGCTGGTTGCCGCCCGAGAGGTTGTTTACAAGCATCTCCCGCGACGTCGCCTTTATCTTGAGGCTTTCCATCAGGGCGTCCACCTCTTTTACTTCCTTCTTAAAATCCAGCACCAGGTTGGCTTTCAGCACTTTTGCGAGGTAAGCCGCCGATATGTTCGTCTTTATGGAGCCTATGAGGTTCAGGCCGTAGAGCTTGCGGTCTTCCGTTATAAACGCGAGTCCGTTTTTTATGGCTGTCTTGGGGCCCCTTATTTTAACGTGCCGCCCGTTTATTTCCACGCCGCCCGCATCCGCTTTGCGAAGGCCGAACACCGTCTCCATGATTTCCGTGCGTCCCGCGCCCATGAGGCCGGATACGCCCAGTATCTCTCCCCGCTTTACACTGAAGCTTATATCCCTGAACAGCCCGCCAACAGTGAGCCCACTCACGCTTAACAGCACCGTTTCGGGGTCGAAGCCCGGGCTAACCGGCTCGTCTTTGACGTACATATCCTTTAGCTCGCGCCCCACCATCAGGCGGACCATGTCTTCCCTGGTGAGCTCCGCCGCCGGTTTGGTCGCGACGAGGCTGCCGTCGCGCATTACCGTTACCGTGTCCGCTATGAACGATATCTCCTCCAGCTTGTGCGATATGTATATCACTGTTTTGTCCTGCTTTTTAAGCGTATCTATGACGCCGAAAAGCTGCTCGATCTCGCGGTTGCTTATTGCCGACGTGGGCTCGTCCATAATGATCACGTTTGCGTTGAAGGCCGTAGCCTTGACAATGGCTACCATCTGCATCTGCGCCACGCTTATCTCATTTACGCGCGCGGCCGGGTCTATATCCAGATGGAGGCTCATAAGGCTCTCTTTGGCCCTCTTGAGCATTTCCCTTTTCCGCAGCATACAAAGCCGCCCGCCGTTCGTTATTTCCTTGCCGGCGAAGATATTGTCCGCCACCGTAAGGTCGGGGATCAAATCCAGTTCCTGGTGGATCATGGATATACCGCTGTCTATGGCGTCCGCGGGGGACTTGGGCGTAAAGGGCCGCCCATTTAAAAGCATGGAACCGCCGTCCGGCATGTGTATGCCCGCGAGCACTTTCATTATTGTGGATTTGCCCGCCCCGTTCTCGCCTATTACGGCGTGGACTCCGCCCCGTTTTATTTTGATGCTGACGTCGTTTACCGCGGTGACTCCAAAAAACTCCTTGCGGCAATTTTGTATCTCCACGATGTACGGATTTGCTTCGCTGCTCACACCTGCCTCCTAAGCTTTGTTTGGGTGTACGGTTACTTTTATGGAGTCGTGGTTGTTTACGTTCTCGTCCAGCGCGTCGTAAAAGTGCTCGAGGTCGAATTCGTGGGTGACGAGCACGTCCGCGTTTATCTTGCCGCTGGCTATGGCGTCCACCGCGCGTCCGAAGTTGTGCGACTGGCAGAAGGACGCCGTGTAGGTGAGCTCGTTGTTGAACATCAGCGTTGTGTCCAGCGCCAAAGGCTTTCTGCTGTGCACAAAGGAATACTGCACCAGCCTGCCGCCCTTTTTAAGCAGCTTTAATGAATGCTCCATGAGCTCCACGCTGCCTGTCGTGTCCACCACGCAGTCCACGCCTTCGGGGAATTTGCCGAATATGGCTTTCTCGTGCACGCCGTAGTCGTTTTTGTCCATCTGTATGGCGCTTACCCCCAGCTTTTCCGCCACGTCGAGCTTGCTCTTTGTGGGGGCTATGACCACTGTGTTAAAGGCGCTGGAGTGCGCGATTAGCTGGGCTAAGATAAGCCCCATCGGCCCCGCCCCCAGCACGGCGACGGTATCGCCGTATTTTATACCGCAGCGGTCCACGCAGTGTATGCAGCAGGCTATGGGCTCGCACAGGCTGGCCGCGTTGAAGGACACGTTGTCTGGTATGTGGAAGACCTTTTCCTTTTTTAAGCGTACGTACCCGGCGAAGCCGCCGTTTATGTTGTGCCCCAGCGAACCGAACACGGGGCAGTAGTTCGACTCTTCTTTTTTGCAGTAGTAGCAGCTTCCGCAATACTCGGTATTGTCCGCCGTTACCCGGTCGCCCGGCTTCACGCCGGTTACGTTCGCGCCCACTTCGTCCACAATGCCCGCAAATTCATGTCCCGGTACCACAGGGTACTGGGCTAGGTCGGTGCCCACGCCTTCCTGGTCGTGGTCGTGCTCCACGCCCTTGCATATGCTGGCGGACATGACGCGTATGATCACCTCGTCGTCTCCCGGCACGGGACGCTCTATGTCCCTGATCCCCGAATACTGCCTTCCCGGCTTGTCGTACACAAGCGCTCTCATTGTAGCCATAAACTGGTACCTCCAAAGTGAATTGATTGACCGTAGCTAAGGCCCCGGCCTGCCTCAATAATAAATTAATTATTATGATTTGGGAAGCTCAGCCCCATTATTTGCTTTTTTCCAAACATTTTCAATAGGTTTGCCGCATGACCACAAAACAGCACGCCATAATCTATCAATATACCCCCCCACGCGCACTTGTCATTTGGCGCGGCCGGTGCGATAATGAAATCATTCCACATATACAATACAAAGGAGAATTTACCGCATGAAAAATCAGAGCGCTTACCTTACGGGATCGGGAAATATAGAAATAAGGGACAGCAAAATGCCGCAAATGTCGGACGGCGATGTGCTGGTAAAAATGAAGCACGTCACCATATGCGGTTCGGACAGCCACTTTTTTGAAGATCCCACCTTCAGCGGCGCTTTCGATTCTTCCATACTGCCCATAGTGCTCGGCCACGAGTGCGGCGGCGTAGTGGAAGAGGTGGGAGCAAACGTCGCCCACGTTGCGCCGGGCGACCTCGTCGCCATTGAGCCGGGCAACGGCTGCGGCAAATGCAGCTACTGCCTCGAAGGCAAGTACAACCTGTGCCGGAGCATGAACTTTATGTCCGCCTATCCTTTCGAACGGGGCGCGCTTTCTCGCTACGTTGCTCATCCCGGCTCGCAGGTGTTCAAGCTTCCCGCAAACATGAACACTGTGGAAGGAGCGCTCATAGAACCGCTGGCCGTGGGTATGCACGCCGTCAACCGTTCGGGCGCGGGCCTCGGCATGACCGCTGTGGTGCTTGGCGCCGGCTGCATAGGCCTCACTACCATTGCGTCCATCAAGGCGGTGGGCATCGACAAAATAATAGTCGCCGACCTTTTCGACATACGGCTGGCAAACGCGAAAAAAATGGGCGCTTCGGATTTGATAAACGCCTCGGAAAAGGATGTGCGTATAGAAGTGATGGCGCTGACGGACGGCGAGGGAGCCGACCTCGTGTTCGAGGCTGCGGGCAGCAACAAGACCGCCGCGCAGACGATCGACCTCGTCAAGCCGGGCGGCAAGGTCGTCATGGTGGGCAACGTTTACGGCGAGACGCCCTTTAAATTCCTTGAGGCCAACAATAAGGAAGCCGACATCATATCGGTGTTCCGCTACGTGAATATTTATCCCAAAGCCATAAAGGCCGTGGCCTCCGGAAAAATAAACGTGGCTTCGCTCATAAGCAAAACTTTCCCCTTCGGGCAGACACAGCAGGCGTTCGAGTGCAGCAGCGACGAAAAAGACACGATCATGAAGGTCGCGATCGCGTTTGATTGAGGGTTATTTATACTAATCCCAATTTGAAAGGTCTGTAAGATTTGTGAGGATTTTTTTCGTGCTGCAAGGCGACGCCCCGCAGGCGTAGCCGTAGCTACGGCAACACGATTAAATAATCTGGCTGACTATTTCGGTTATAATATTGGGCATTTGACATATTGGTATCCACTTACCCTCAACCGCAATAACCGAGTCGGATTTTGATGGATTCATTTGACAAACCCTGTGGGGTGTGTTAAAGTTACAACATATTCGAAGTGGATGATAGACCTCGTATTTGTGTAAACCAAACGGAGTTTAAGGTTTGCAGAAATATGAGGTTTTTCTATGCTTATGGGTAAAAAACAAAATTCAGGAGGCACCAATATGCATACTGGTACAGTAAAATGGTTTAATTCAGATAAGGGCTTCGGCTTTATCGCAAACGACGACGGCAGCGAGGATGTTTTCGTACATTTTTCAGCTATTGTTTCCGGCGACGGATACAAGTCTTTGAACGAAGGACAGTCTGTTACATTTGATGTGGAGACTGATCCCAAAAACAGCAGCAAACTCCGTGCGATAAACGTACAGACTGCGTAGGTAAAAACAGCAGTAAGCCCGTCCCCTTCTTTTGAGGCGGACGGGCTTGCTGTAAAACTCAAGAAACTTGTTCGTTCAGAAAGTTCAATCCTTGTCCACAACTCGCAGGGCAAAATGTGTTATACTGAAATTCAAAAATGCGATTATGATCTATGATGGAAATAATCTGTCATAAGC
>JAVBSU010000047.1:0-24980 GCA_031556555.1 Christensenellaceae bacterium | reverse complement strand
ATGACCTTTTGGCGGAAAAAAACCTCGTTTGGGATTCGGGCCGCGTGGAGTCGGACGATTCACTCTATGCACAGTATGGCGGGGGCGCGCTTGCTTCCGGGACGGAATATTTTTGGGCAGCGCGCATATGGGACAACCACGGAAACGAGGCCATGGAAACGTCGTGCTTTGAGACAGCCTTCATGGACGAGAGCTGCTGGAAGGCGAAGTGGGTGGAGCCCGTGCAACAGCCGGCTTACGACGAACCCAGCCGGGGCCCGTTGACACTTGTACAATACGATATAGATATCGGCGGCATAAAAATGAACCCCGCGCAAATGCTGAGGAAAGACTTTATGCTGGGGAAGGAAATAAAGAAGGCGCGGCTGTACGCGACCGCGCACGGGATTTACACGGCCAGCATCAACGGCATGAGGGTGGGAGATATCGAGCTTGCGCCCGGCAACACGACGTACCATAAGTACCTTGAATACCAGGTGTACGACGTAACGGACCACCTTGTAAAAGGCGGAAACACGCTGGGCATGGTGCTGGCGGACGGCTGGTACTGCGGCAAGGTCGGATTGATGGGGCTTAGCTGCCAGTACGGCGACAAGCTGGCGGCGCTGTTCCAGCTCGAAGTGGAGTACGCCGGCGGGAGCGGCGAGACAATCTGCTCGGACGAGCATTGCAGGAGCAGCGAAGGGCCGGTGCGTTACGCCGACCTTTTTGTGGGCGAGAAGTACGACGCGGCGCAGGAGAAGGAAGGTTACGATTGCCCCGGCTTCGACGACGGCGGCTGGCAGCCCGTCAATATCGTGGAATACGGGTATCACAACCTGCGCGCTCCGTACGGCGGGCCGGTGAAAGTTGTGCAGGTGCGCAAGCCTGAAAAAGTTTGGGTATCTCCGGGCGGCGATGTTATGCTGGACGCAGGGCAGGTGCTGGCCGGACGGCTGAGAATGAGGGTGATGGGGCCGCGCGGCGCCGCCGTCACGCTGGAACATACCGAGATGATCGACAAAGAGGGAAATTACCTCCGCAACGTGCTGGGCGTCTACACCCACCAGATGGACACTTATATTTTAAAAGGCGGCGAAGAGGAAGAGTTCGAGCCGGTGTTCACTTACCACGGTTTCCGCTACGTGCGCATAACAGGCTACCCGGGCACGCCCACGGTTGACGATTTCGACGTGCTGGTAGTGTATTCCGCGATGCCGGACACGGGGGAGTTTTGCTGCTCGGACGAACGCCTAAACCAGTTGCAGAACAATATTTACTGGAGCCAGATAAGCAACATGGTTTCCATACCAACGGACTGCCCGCAGCGCGAAAAAGGCGGATGGCTGGGCGACGTGCAGATATACGCGCCGACCGCCTGCTTCAACACGGACATGAATACTTTCTTCAAGCGCTGGCTGCGAAGCATGCAAAAAGACCAGCTGGACGACGGGCAGGTGCCCATTGTCGTGCCATACATAAAAGCTTACCATCCCGCAACGCTCTCCACTTCGAAAAAAGGGATCAACCGCAAAAACTGCTCCGCCGCGTGGAGCGACGCCGCCGTGATCCTGCCGTGGGAGCTTTACGAAGCGTACGGCGATGTTTCGGTGCTAAAAGAAAACTACGGCATGATGATAAAGTGGATGGGATACGTGGAAGAAACGGCGGAAAACAACTTCCCGGTTCCGGAGGAAGAGCTTACGCCCGAGCGCAAAGAACGCATGAAATACCTCTGGAACACGGACTTCCACTTTGGCGACTGGCTGACGCCCAGCGTGAGCTTCAACTTTGAAACGGGCGACGTGGACATGGTGAAGAGCGCTTTCGCCACAATGGATATCGTGCCTAGCTGCTTCTACGCGTATTCCGCCTCGCTTGTTTCTAAAATAGCGAAAATATTGGGAAAGAGCGACGACCACGAGTATTACGCGAAGCTGCATGAAAAAATCAAACAGGCGTTCACGGAGGAATTCTACACCGGGGACGGGCTGCTGAAAACGAATTTGCAGGGCGTGTACGTGCTGGCGCTTAAGATGGGCCTCTACCCGGAAGGGGGGGCGCAAAAGCTGGTGGACAAACTGGTAGGCATGATCGATGAAAACAACGGCTGCCTCGACACGGGCATAGTATCCGTCCCGTACCTTCTGGACGTACTCTGCGGCAACGGCAGGCAGGATGTGGCGTATTCGCTACTGTTCCAGGAAAAATGCCCTTCGTGGCTGTACGAAGTGAAGATGGGCGCGACTTCCATGTGGGAGGCGTGGCAGGCAATACTGCCGGACGGCACGCCCACAACGGTATCGTACAACCACTACGCTTTCGGTTGCGTGGGCGATTGGATCTACCGCGCCGTCGCCGGTATTTCGGCGCTGGAGCCGGGGTACAGGAAAATACTGTTCGCGCCCCGGACGGACAGCGGCATAACCCGCTCGCACGCGCGGTACAAATCTGTATACGGGGAAATCGGGTGCGACTGGAGCATCGCGCATAACACGATGCGGTTAAGGGCCGTTGTGCCGCCCAATACAACCGCGGAGATCCGCCTGCCCAACACCGTCAAGGACAGCGTTAAGCTTAACGGCGCGGCCAGGCATCCGGCAATGGCGGAAGCCGAAGAGCGGGACGGCGCTGTGGAACTGCAAACAGGCTCGGGTGTTTATGAGTTTGAGTTTGTTTTAAACGGATAAATGGGAAAGACGCATAATAAAAAGGCGGACGGGGGCTTTGCCGCCCGCCTTTGGTGTTTTTAGCTAGACGCACCACTTCATGACGGTTTTAAAACAATGGCCGCTGTCCGATTCAAAGGCGTTCTTCATGTCGTCTATGCTGCTAACATCGACCACCGAATGTATTATTTTCTTCACATGCCCTTGAATGTCTTGGTTTTTATCAAGCATTGCTATCGTTTCAATAAAATCATCAAGGCCGGAGCGGCTTCTGCCGATTAGGTTAAGGCCCTTTTCCAGCACCATGCGCGTATTGAGGGCGACGTTTTTTTCGCTTACCCCCATGAGCATGATAGTGCCTTCCGGCCTTATAATGTCGATTATCTGGTTTATTACCTCTTCGGTGACGCTGCCTCCCACGCATTCGAATGCGTGGTCAATTAAAAGATCCTCCGGAATTTTATCCGCAAAATAAGTTTTCACGCCAAATGTGAACTGCTTCAACTTTTCGCCGTCTATGCCCAGAACCGCTATCCTCGCGGAAGGCAGCTTATTTTTAAGCGCCAGGGCCGTAAGGTACCCAAGGTTGCCGTCTCCCCACACGCCTATAACGCCGCGATGCCCGTTGGCGCTGCCCATAAAAGTCAGGACAGAGTGCATGGCCACGCTGAAAAGCTCCGCAACTGACGCGACGCCGGGGTCTATGTCTTCAAACTTTACAACCCTGCCGGCGGGCAGCAACACGTACTTTTGCATAAACCCGTCACGGCTACTCGCGCAAAATTCAGAGCTCCTGAGGTAGTTTTCCGCGATTTCTTTGTCTTCGCCGTGTGGTATATTCGGTACCATGACGACTTTTTCGCCCGGCTTGTTTTTGCCGCTGTTATCCTTTACCACCGTTCCCCAGCCCTCGTGTATGAGCGCCATAGGCAGTTTTGCCTTCATAACGGCCTGCTCGCGCCTGCCGAGAAAATACCTTTGGTCCGCAGCGCATATAGAGAGGTATTCGGGATGGACCACAACTTCGTCCGCATTAAGCCCTATTTCTGTTTCGTATTCCCTGAAATCTTCTTTGCCAACGAGCTTGTATACTGTATTTTTCATATTCAAATAATCCTTTTTTATTTTTTCTTTCCGGTATCGGTCTGCAGGTAAACCGCGGCGAGAATTATGAAGCCTTTTATAACCTGCTGGAGGTAGGCGGATACGTTCGTAAGGTTCATAATGTTGCTGATCATGCCGATTATGAATATGCCTATCAATGTTTTTACGGCGTCGCCCTTGCCTCCGCTTAAGCTCGCGCCGCCGATAACGACCATCGCGATAGCGTCAAGCTCAAAACCCTCGCCAAAAAGCGGGGAACCGACGCCCGTCCTTACGCAGCCCAGGAAGCCTGCCACCGCGCATAAAAAGCCGAGGATGGCGTATACGCTGAAGCGGTAGTTGTTTACCCTTAACCCGGCAAGGCGGACGGCCTCTTCGTTGGAACCGATCGCTTTTATTATCCTGCCGTAGGATGTGTACTTAAGGGCGATAAACACAACCACGAATGCGATTATCAAAAACCATACCAGCCTTGGCAGGCCCAGGAATTCTCCGGTGTTTATATCTGTTACGAGGGGGTCGGCCACTTTGATGGGCGCGCCCTTAGACCATATGTAGGCGAAGCCGCGGCCGATCGTCATAAGCGCAAGTGTGACGATAAAGGCGGGGAGCTTTTTAAAAACTATGAAGTAGCCGTTAACAGCGCCCATACCGAGCCCAAGGAGCAGCGCTATGAGAATCGCCGAGCCTATGGGCATACCGCCTGTAACAAGCACGGCTATCGCGACGTTTGTCGCGCCGCATATGGAGCCGACCGAAAGGTCTATCCCCCCGGTGAGTATCACCATCAGCATGCCCATGGCGATTATGCCGATTATGGTGTTTTGCTTTAAAAGGTTGGTTATGTTTTGCCATGTGTAGAAGTTTGACGACAGGCAGCAGCATACTATCACCATACCTATGAATATTATGTAGGTATTGTTGTCCCTCAGCCAGAGGGACAAGCTTTTCGGCTTCGCTTTGCCGGGGTTTCCACTCGTTCCGTCCATGTTTTTACTCCTTAAGATTTTATCCCGCTGGATAGCGCGATTATGCGTGTTTTGTCTATTTCGCCGCTACTAAGCTCGCCCATGAATTTGCCGTGCCCCATTACGATGACCCTGTCGCACATGCCCACTATTTCTTCCGTTTCGGAAGATACGAATATCACGCCCATTCCCTGGGCTACAAGATCGTTAATGATTTTATATATTTCGATTTTAGCGCCAACATCAACACCCCTTGTGGGTTCGTCCAGTATGGCGACCTTTGTGTCCACGAACAGGGTTTTCGCAAGGCTGACCTTTTGCTGGTTGCCGCCCGAGAGCGACGACACAGGGCTATGTATGCCATCGCATTTTATTGTAAAGTCCTTAACCTTTTGTTCGGCGGCCGCATCCTCTTTTTTCCTATTCATGAAGCCGAACTTTTTCGTTATGGACTTTATATTCGATATCGTTATATTCTCCTCAACTTCAAGATCGAGAAGGACGCCTTCGTCTTTCCGGTTTTCCGAAAGATAGTTTATGCCCATTCCCATGGCATCGTAAGGGTGGTTTATTTTTACTTTCCGGCCCTCTACGTAAATGTCGCCGGACTCGCGCCTGTCCGCGCCGAAGACGAGGCGGACGCATTCCGTCTTGCCGCTGCCCACCAGCCCCGCTATGCCTAAAACCTCGCCCTTTCTTACGGAGAACGACATGCTCTTTACTATATTGCCGCGGCTTATGTTTTCCACGCGCAAAACTTCGCCGCCGTGCTCTGCTTTTTCGCGCTTCGGATAATACGCGTCGGGGCTTCGCCCGATCATTTCGGCAACCAGGCCGTCGCCGCCTATTTCGCCTCTTAAAAAAGTATTTCTTTTTTCACCGTCCCGAAAGACCGTTATCCTGTCCGAAAGGTTGAGTACGTCTTCCAGCCTGTGCGAAATGTATATGATGGTGGCGTTTTTCTCCCGGAGCTTGTGCAGTATTTCAAAGAGCTTCCGGCTCTCGTGCGGAGATAACACGGCCGTGGGCTCGTCGAGCACCAGAACGTTTATATCGTCGCCCAGCGCTTTTGTGATCTCCACTATCTGCTGGTAGGCCACGCTCAGGTTTCCCACGGTTTCGGTCGGGTCTATCTCGAACCCCACTTCCTTTATCAGTTCCGCTGTCCGCCGGTTAAGCCGCTTCCAGTTTATGAACCCCGCCTTTTTTTCGGTGAGCCGCGTTATATTTATGTTTTCCGCCACCGTGCTGTCCCTGGCGAGCGCGAAATCCTGGTATATAACGCCTATACCGTGTTTTTTCATGTCAAAGGTGCTTTTGGGGTTGACTTTAACGCCGTTTATTATTATTTCCCCGGAATCCTTTATGTAAGCTCCGGAAAGTATTTTTATGAAGGTGGACTTGCCCGCTCCGTTTTCGCCCACTATGGAGTGTATTTCTCCCGGCTTAAATTGTATAGATACATTTTTCAAAGCCTGCACTCCGGCGAAACTCTTGCATATGCCGAGCATTTCCACGCTATATTCCTGGGGCATTTTCCCCTCGCTTTCCCGGCCGCGCGCCGCGCCCCGGGAAGGGGCGCGGCAACGGATCCGTATTTATTAGAATGTTGCGTTGGGATCGTAGTACTGGTCCACGTTGTCCTTTGTTATGCAGGCGCTTTCGGTGTAGGTTACATCGGGGAAATCCCGCTCGCCGTTAAAGTAGTTTTCCGCGACTGCTACGCCCAGTTCGGCTTGCTGTACAAAGCTGTTAAGGCCGGTGGCGTAGTTGTCGGTGGTTTGTATGAGCTCTAGCGCTTCTTTCTGCGCGTCGGCGGTCGCGGCGAATATGACCTTGTCCGCCATGCCGTTTTCCTCAAGCAGGCTGTAGATGGGCAGAGCCATAACGTCCGCTTCAGAGATAATAAGGTTGAAATCCACGTTCCTTGCCAGCACGTCTTCCATCATAGTTATGGAAGTATCGGCGTGCCAGTCTGTGTAAAGCTGCGCGACAACGTTGAAGTTGACTTCGCCGTCCTTCTGCAGGCGGGCTTCTATAAGGCCGTCTATGCATCCGTCGCGGCGGTACTGGCCGGTCTGCTCGCCCTTGATGCCGGAAACTATAACGGCGTTGATATCGCCCTGCACTTTATCCGCGGCCCACTCGCCGACGAGGTAGCCGTTTTTCCTGTTGTCCGCTGTGATGGTTGTAACGAGCTTCGCGTCGCTGCTGAGTATGTTGTCCAGCGCAACAACGGGCGTGCCGTCTTCAACCACGGCGTTGATGGTGGGAGTCAGCATTTCGGGGTCGGTCGTGTTGACAAATATGAGGTCGCAATTCTGGGCCGCGAGGTCTTCCATGTCGGAAATCTGCTTCGAAATGTCTCCGTTGGCGTCGGTAACGACGTATTCCCATCCCCTGTCTTCACAGAACTCTTTCATTTTAGCTTCAAGAGTAATCCAGGAGTTGTACACCAGTATGTAGTTCGTGTATCCTACCTTGAAGGTTTCGCCATTTTTTGGCGTCATGGCGCCGCCCTCTTCGGCATAAGCCACAGTAGCGAAGGATACCAGCATGGTAACTGCCAGTACCAGGACAATGAGCATCTTCCAAGACTTTTTCATGTTTCTTCTCCTTATATTTTTGATATTTCAGGCATTAATATAACACCCAAAATCATAGTTCCCTGTACGTTCTGACGGCTTCAACAAGCGCGTCGAAGTTTTCGTATGATACGTCCCTCATAATGTTTATGGGAGCAAGGATCATGTTGCCGTACTTACCAAGTTTTTCGACGCATTCTTTGACGTTCGCCTTAACGTCCGCGGGCGAACCGTGCGTCAGTACCTGCTGGCAGTCTATGCCGCCATAGAAAACAAGGTTGTTGCCGTAGCGCTTGCCGAGATAATCTATATCCATCGAGGCCGATTGAACCGGATGAATAGCGTCGAGGCCGATCTCCAACATATCGTCCAGGAATATCGTGCAGTCGCCGCAGGAATGGTGCACGACCGCCAGCCCCGCGTCTTTGTAGACGCTCCATACCTTTTTGAGGCGGGGCTTGTAGAAAGCGCGCCACATGTCGATGGACATAACGGGCCCGCGCTGGGTACCGTAGTCGTCGCCGCTATGCCCGAAGGCTATGTTGTGTCGCACCAGGATTTTGGACAATTCCACGCGGTAGTCCATTATTTTATCCAACACCCCGCACACTTCGCCGGGGTAGTCGTATTGATTGAATAGCAGTTCCTCATAGCCGAGGAGCAGGTGCGCTTTTTCAAAAAGGCCGTAGTACTGGCTGACCCCAAGGGCGTACCCTTTGCCGTTGTACTTTTTTTCGAACTCGTCAAGCTCGTGGAGCTGGCCTTCTTTGCCGGGATCGGGAGCTTTGTACGCCCCGGCTTTTTCTATGTCCGCGATCACGATATTGCCCACAGGGCACTCCCCGTCGTGATCCGTGCGCCAGCCTATGCCCCACCTGTCGTACACTACGTGGGCGTCCACATCATCTTTTGACGCAAAGCCGTTGTTAAGGACAAAATCCATAAGCGCCGGATTGTAGACAAACTTTTGCACTTCGTCCATCACAGTGCAGTATACGATGTCGCATTCGAGATACTTAAGGAGGCCGTCGTAATCCACGCCGAGATAATCGGTGAAACGCAGCATTGTGCGGTAATCTTCAAAAACAAAATCCACCGGAAGGCGGTCGGCCTTTTTATGGCTTAAAGTCGTTTGAACCCTTTCTTTGCCTGTCATGGTAAACCTCGCATTTTTTAAGCGCGTTAAACTAACGGGGCTATCCGCCCCTGCGCCGCTATTTTTGGATGCATTTTCATGAAATCTTAATTAATTGATATATTATTATTCTATAAATTCCGTGCCGGATTTTAACCCTAAAATTCTTAGATTTGGTGTCTTATTCTTATATGTTTATAATATTATTTAAAATATTCGTCTGAAACGGTTCCCTCGTGTTCGTAGAGTATGCGGTCGGAAATGATCTTGATCTCCTCAAAATCGCGCGAAAAGAAGGCGATGGATTTGCCCTCGTCCCGCAGTTCGCTGATTTTGTTGTAGAGGGAGATGCGCGCGTTAAAATCCACCTTTGCCATAACGTCGATCATAATGTATATTTTGCTGTTGCGTGCGAGGTTGCCGGCCATTAGCACTTTTTGCTTGTAGCCGCCGCTCAGCTGGTACACCGGACTACTTAAATATTTATCTTCCACGCCCGCCGCCGCGGCGTTTTCCTCCGCCAGGATCCATTCCAAAGCCCGCTTCCTGAACCCTAAGACGCTTGTCTTTTTTGTTGCCGCGAAAGAAATGTTTTCGTACGCGGGTTCGTCGGGCATAAGCGCCAGATCCGGACTTTCCCCGTATATGAGCGCTATACCGTAGGCGGCGGCCGCGTACGGCGTGAGCGGTTCGAAAACCTTGTCCCCCATGCGGATACTCCCGCCAAGCGGCTTCATCAGCCCGTACATGACCATGGCGATGTCGTTAGACATATTGGGCGTGATCGAGTAAATGCCAAGTATTTCTCCTGCGTACATCGAAAAATTTACCCTTTTGCAGTGGGGGGTTGCGACGCCCTGTAGTTTTAGGACTTCGCTCCCGTGGTTGTGAGGCTTTTTGACGTGCAGCCGTTCCGACTCTTCGCCGCGCATACGTTCGAGCAGCATGCTTAAATAGGTTGTTTTCCCGTCAAGGATCTGCACTACGTGGCCGTCCCGCATAACAACTATCCTGCCGCAGGTCTCCATTATCTCGTCAAGGTCGTGGGAAATTACTATAAAAGATATGCCCATCCGGCTGAGCCTTTGTATTTGACGGCGCACCCATGATTTGTCGTCGGCGTTCATCACGCTCGTTATTTCGTCCAATATTATTATTTTAGTATCGAATGTAGTGGCCTTCACGAGCTCTATTTTGCGCCGGTCGGTGTAACTGAGGCTCTTTACGGCCGTTTCGGGCGAAATATCTATCTCCGCCCCGGCCAGCGCTTGGGCGGCTATTTTATTGTACTTGTTTATGTTGAAAAACTTCGGCTGACCGAGCTTCCTTATAAGGTAGATATTCTCCGCCACAGTCATGTCTTCGACCAGTTCGGGCTCCTGGAACACGCACACTATGCCGTTTGACTGGGCAACGTGTACGGATGTGATCTTTAGTTCGTTTTCGCATATAAAAATATCGCCGCTGTCGTAATGCGTCTCGCCGGCGAGAATCTTTGCCAGGGTGGATTTCCCAGCGCCGTTGCCGCCCACTATTCCAAGTATTTCGCCGCGGAACAGGTTGATGTTTATATTGTTGAGCACCCGGTTGCCGTAATAATTCTTGTTAAGATGCTGAACCCTTAAAACTTCTTCAATTATTGCCATGCATGAACTTTCCTTCCGGTTCCGAGCCGTCGATTTTAACTATGGGCAGCACCACCTCGACGTCGGTCCCTATGCCTTCCTTGCTGTAAACGGTGAGGCCGTATTCGTTGCCAAAGTAAAGCTTGATCCTTTGGTTTACGTTTATCATAGCGATTCCGGTGTTTTTAGCCTCGTATTTATCGGCCATGTCGCTGGACATAACCGGCAAAAGCAGGTCGCGGTTGAGCTTATCGAGCTGGACGGCGCTTATGCCCACGCCGTTGTCGCTAACTTTTATCAAAAGGCGCTTTTGCGTGCGCAGTATCCGTATCCTTATTTCGCCGCTGCCTTCAATAGCTTCCAGGCCGTGGAATATTGCGTTTTCCACCAGCGGCTGGAGGGACATTTTACTAAGCTTGCAAGCCATCAGCCCGGCGTCTTCGGGATCGAATTCTTTTATGTAGGTGAACTTGTTCTTAAACCTGTAGTTTTGAATTGTAAGGTAATCCTCAACGTGCTTCAGCTCTTCCATTAAACTTACAAAGTTCACTTTTTTGTCGATGGTGTACCTGAAAAAACTTGAAAGGGTCTTCGTCATGTTGGAAACGTCTTTTGCGCCCGCCCGCAGCGCGAGCGCGCGTATGGATTCCAGGGTGTTGTATAAAAAATGCGGATTGATCTGGCTTTGAAGCATGGAAAGCTCCGCCTGCTTTTTGAGTATGTTCGCCCGGTACTCGCTGTCCATGGTGGAACGTATTTTTTGGATCATCGAGTTTATGGTCAGGGTTATCGGGTAAAACATGTTTTTGCGGCTGGCGATTTGTTTTTCGGCCATATCGCCGTTGACCACATCGTCGATAAGTTTTTCTATTGTAATTATGGGGTCGTAAATAGTGAGTCGGAAGGCCAGCAGGATAACAAAAACCGCGAGCGCGAATATTATGAGGGAGGGGAGCTGGCGCAGCAATCTTTCGACGGTGTAAGACTGAAAACTCTGGACGGGGACGCTGTTAAAAAGATAGTAACCGTATTCGCCGGACTCGACGTACGATATGAGACGCGCCTCTTTATTGTCCTGCGGCATGAGCAGATACCCGCTGCCGTTGCCTGCGGCAAGTTCGGCGCGGACCTTGCTAAGGTCGGCCAGAACGACCTGCCGAGGGGCGATCGTGCCGGTTTCGTTGTCGTACAGGAAAAACCTGTTGACAAACGCGCCTTCGTTTATGTTGTTCCACGCATAGGAATTGTCGATCTCGTATACGAATATCAACTTTTCCGGCGGATCTTCGCTTACAACGTGGGCGAGCTCCATGTAGTCGCGGGTGTCGCCGTAGGCCTCGGAAAAGAAATATATGCCGTCGTTATAGTTAAGTTCGCCGGTAAGCTTTTTTACGCTGCTGTCAAAAGACGAAGGCGTGGTGCGGGAGGAATACGCGCTTTCCACTTCCCCTTCATCCACGACGGCTATGCCCCTTAAAAGCGGGTTGAAGGCCGCGATTTCCGCGCCGGCCTCTTCAAGGCTCAGATCGCCAGCAAGATACTTTTCCGCTATAATGGAATCGGCCGAGATTATTCCCCGGATGTCCTTATCCAGACCGCGCGTGGCATTATACAGCCCCGCCGAAGAAACGGCTGCCTCGCCGCGCACCATAAGGCCGTAATCCGCAGCTACGTTCGCCCACAGTAAAAAAAACACAATTGCGCAAACGGCGGTCATAAAAAATGCGAAAAGCCACATGCCGCGTTTCTTAAGCAGGGTAATTGCTTTGATTCTTTTGTTTTCGTTATATGAAGCGGCCACTGTTTACCTATAAATAAAGTCTTTTATAATCTTTAGGAGACACGCCCGTAACCTTTTTGAAAAGCTTGCTGAAGTATTTTGAATCGGGGTATCCTACCATGCCGGCTATTTGAGCGATAGTATGCTTGCCCGACCGTATGAGCTGCTTGGCGGCGGTCATCCTGTAATTGATGAGGTAATCGCTAAAGCCTGTGCCGGCTTCCTTTTTAAAAAGGGAAGAGAAGTAATCGTGATTTAAGAATAAAAGGTCGGCAACGTCCGCGACAGACACTTTGTCCATATAGTTTTTAGCGATATAGTCCTTGGCGAAAGCCACCGGCCTCTTGTCGCGCGCGTCCTGCCTTGACAGGCATTCTTCCAGCGTTTCTTTTACTATGGCCAAAAGGTTGTCCCTTAAAGCATCCTTACTGTAGCTTCGCGCGATTCTTTGCCGCGCTGTTTCATCAAGATCCTTCTCGTTCAGCATGCCTATGTAAAGCCTGCCGAGCTCTTTTCTCATCGTCGATATTATAGCATCGAACATTTGGTGCAGGTTTTCAGGGTCGACGCCGGGCAACGCGCAGAGGGCTTCGAAAGCCCGCCTTACAAGATCCTGGGCTTTGGCTGAGCCGCCCTCCTCAAGCGCGGAGCGGAAAAGATTTTCCCATTCAAAGGTTAAAATTTCGTAGATATCATATTTTTTAAAGTCGTGCCGCCCGTACTGTATGACGCGGTTTTGCGAAAGGATAACGCGGCTTTTAACCGCTACGGAGGCTTCTTCGTAAGCGGCGCTTATATCGGGCAGGCTTTTGCCGCCGCTAAGGCCTATGGTGATATCAAAAGAAAAGGGAAACTTGAGCGCGGGTATTTTTGTTATCAACTCCTCAAGGCTCTTTAGCAGGCCGACGGTTTGATTTTCCGGGCAATTGAGCAGGAGCACCGTATTACCGTCCAGCTTCACGCTTTCAAAATACGGGCAGGAGCCGCTTAGCTGCTGCTTTAAAAGTTCGTCGAGCTGCAATTCCATAACGGCGTATTGAGAGTCGGAAAGCGATATATCGCGCCATATGTCCACGGCGATCACGGCGACGCGCACCGGCCCCGGGCTGAAGCTAAAACCGTGCCTTTCGTTAAGTACGGCAGGTTCCTCGCTTATTTCGAGGCCGCCGAGCAGGTAGTCCCGAAGCATCTGCTTTTTAACCATCTTCCTGGTTTTTATGTATTTCTCCTTGAGGCCGTCGACATCGTATCCGTTGCCGGAGGATTCCTCTTTGAGCGCCAACACGCTTTCTTTCACGCTAAGGATCGTTTTCTCCAGCTCGTTTTCGTCTATGGGTTTTAGTATGTAGTTTTTAACCCCAAGCTCCAGCGCCTGCTTGACGTATTCGAAATCCTGGTATCCGCTTATAACTATGAAAGATGTGGAAAGGCCCGCTTTGCGTATTTCCTTTATCAGCGAGATGCCGTTTATGACGGGCAGCCTTATATCCGTGATCACAAGATCGGGCTTGGTCCCGGTGATGGCTTTCAGCGCTTCGACACTGCTCGTATAACAGCCGGCGCACTCGATGCCCAGCCTTTCCCACTCAATTATTTGATGTATGAATTCACATACGAGTTCTTCGTCGTCAATAATGATTACTTTAAACACAGTTTTTTACTCCGCATTGTCTCAATAAAGCGTTGTGCGTTAATTCAAAGCGATATGAAAGAAGCTATGCCCGCAACAGAATTGCAACAAACAAATTCCCCCAACGGTTTCATTATACTACATGGGCCGGATTATTCAACATGATAAAATGAAGCGCGATATGGAACGCAAGGCAAAAAAATTCGCGGCTGCCCTTACCGGTGGAAAGAGCAACCGCAATATTTTTGCCAGGTTCATCTTCTCGCTGATGGGCAAGATGATCTCGGGATACGAGCCCGGAAGCATACTTGAAAGAGACCGGCTGTATTGGAAAGAAAAAGGGTGGCCCGGCAAAAAGCCTTTTTGACCGGGACGCCGCTAAATCACGGTGACCCTAACTTTCCTCACCAAATCGCCCGAGCTGAAGGTGATTATTGAATCGCCTTTTGCCACGGCAACTATCGACCCGTCGCTGTTCACTTTCGCCACGTCCGGGCTGGAGCTGGATATTTCGGCTTTAGGCCCGTACGTACCGTCGCTGTACTCAACTATTACGCCCGGCTTTATGCTCGCGTCAATTTCGAGATTCACAGGCGACTGGGGCACGTTTGCCAGCTTGGACGTCACTTTTATCTCCACAAGCGCCTTTTCCATAACGCCGCTGCCGTCCAACGCTTTTACAGTCACGTTTACGCGGCTGTGCAGGTGGGCGTACACAGTGGCTTTGTACTGGTTTTCGGGGTCGGCGGCCACAGTGGCCTTGTCCCCGCTCTTCTCGGATATGACCCACTCGACGTCCTTGTTGGTAGCCTCTTCGGGGAATACTTCGCAGGTGAAACCGTAGCTGTTACCCGCGTATACCGACTTTTTGGCGGGGGTGATGACTATGCTTTCCACCGGCACGAAGGGCGGCGGGTTTTCCGTCCAGCCCGCGTATACCGTGGTGTCCGCGTTCACCGGCTTAGTGAAGTCGTACAGGGTGTCGTAGCTCTTACTGGTGTACCAGCCTGCGAATTCATAGCCCTCCCGCGTGGGCTCGGGGCTGGGCGGGGCAACCTTATCGCCCTTCGCTACCTGCACGGTTTGCCTGATATTATCGTACATGTAGTCGAACGTGAAGTTGTAGTAGGTAACGGGTGGAGGAGGCGGGGTAGGAACGCTCAGAAGCAGCTGGTTATTCGCAGTGTCCAGAGAGATGTAATATCCCCCTCCCGGCAGGTAGGCGAAAGCATTGCGGTCGCTTAGCGTCAGCGTGTGGCCGTCGCCCGAAGCCACGACTGTTCCGTTCGTCGCGTTTTTGATCCCTTCTATGCCTACAGTTCCGCTCAGCGCGTCCGTTATCTTTATATTGCTCCCGGCAGCGTTTCCGTTGTAAAGCTTGCCGATCTTCGCGCCGTCCGAAATTGCCAGCGTATCGCTGTCGGTAAAGAGGCATACGTCGCCGCCTTGTTGCGCCGCTGTGTTGCCGCTTACTTCGCCGCCCTCCATAATAAAGCCGGATCCATGCGTCACATGCACGCCGCCGCCACTGCCCGCTGTATTGCCGCTTATCTCTCCGCCGGTCATAGTGAAAGTGGTGCCGGAGTTCAAGGATACACCGCCGCCACAGGCGTCGGAGGCATGCGCCGCGTTGCCTTTTATTTCGCCGCCGTTCATCGTGAACATGCCGAAATAATCAACATAAACCCCGCCGCCATTTGCGTCTGATATAATGTTGTTCTGCAACACAGCGCCGCCTTCCATAACAAGCGCGCCGCCTTTCGTGACCCCCATGTCTTGGCTCGCGTCCGCGTGCACGAGCGAGCCGGAAACATCCGTCCTGCCGCTGCCGCCGCCGTCCAAGATTATGTCCTTCAGCGTGAGGGTGCTGCCCTGCAGGACATTAAGCAGGTTGTCCGCAAAGGTTTCCCCGCGCACGATTGTACTGGCGGTGCTTCCCGCCGTCTGCTGCGTGAGCGTCACGGCTTTGGGTGAGCCGCCCTGGTTCATAACGTTTACACCACTGTCGATCTTATACCCGTCGGGCACGTACACAGTGCCGCCGTCCTGCGCGTTGTATATAGCCTTCTGCAAGTCGAATTTGAGAACCAGTTTATTATTGGCGCTGTCAAGCGCTATGACCTTGTCGTCTTGGGGCAGGTAGGCGAACGCGCCGCGGTCGCTTTGCGTAAGCGTGTAGTTGCTGCCCTTCGCCACGAACGCGCCCGCGCCAGTGTCGGTTAGGCCTTCAATTACCATAGAGCCATCACCACCCGTGAGCGCGCCGGTGACTGTGATGTTTTCCGCTGTATTGCCGTTATTGTAAAGCCCGCCGATCTTCGCGCCGCCCGAAAGGTTCAGCGTGGAAGTGTTGTCAGCTATGTATACGTCATTACCGTTACCGGTTGCTGTGTTGCCGCTGATTTCCCCGCCGTTCATAGTGAAAGTTGTGCCGGTAGACATAAACACGCCGCCGCCACAGGCGTCGGAGACATTCGTCGTGTTGCCTTTTATTTCCCCGCCGTTCATCGTAAACGCGCCGCCCGGGCCAACATAAACTCCACAGCCGCCATTGTAGAGTGATATTATGTTGTTCTTCAGCACAGAGCCCTCTTCCATAACCAGCTCGTCGCCTTCAACGTACACCAGCACTCCTGAAATGCCCGGAACACTGTCCCCGCCGCCGTCTATGATTATGTCCTTCAGCGTGAGGGTACTGCCTTGAGTGACAAGGAGTAGATCGCTAGTATTAGTAGCTCCGCGCACGATCGTATCTTGACCGCTTCCCGCCGTCTGCTGCGTGAGCGTCACGGCTTTGGGTGAGCCGTCCTGGTTCATCACGTATACACAACTGTCGATCTTATACCCGTCGGGCACGTACACGGTGCCGCCGTCCACCGCGGTGTATATCTCGCGCTGGAGGTCGAAGTTGTCCAGCACCAGAGCGTCCTGAGTGTCGTTAATATATATGCGGTAGTCCTCTCCCGCCAGGTTAACGTAAGTAAACGCGTTCTTGTCGGCTTGTGTAATGGTATACGTGCCATACCCTTTCGCTATGATAACGCCGGGCGCGGGGGTTTGGTGTATGCCTTCTATAATGATGCTTGAGCCGGAAGCGAGCGCTCCTAATACAAATATGTTGTTTTGGTCTTGACTGGTGGAGCTACTGCTAAAATTGTAAACGCCTACGTTGCCCGAGCCTATTTTTACATACCCGGACACGCCCAGAAGGCCCGCATCTTGGATTTGATAGAGGCAAACGTCTGTTCCCTTGCCTCCTGTGTTGACCGAGTTGCCGCTTATAACGCCGGGAACTTCGGCATTACTCATAACGGTCAATTGGGCGTCGTCCTGAACAAGCACGCCGCCGCCCTTAGATGTGGCGGTGTTGCGGGTAATGGCAGCGCCCGCGATATTGAGGCGGCCCGATTGGGTTGTATCCTCATGGTTGACGTACGCGCCGCCGCCGTTCGCCGCGCTGTTGCCGCTGACCGTAGCGTTGGACAACCCGACCTGGCCGCCTTGCAGGTAAATCCCGCCGCCGTCCTGCGCCGCAGTGTTGCCGCTTATGCTGCCGCCGTTTATGCTCGAACTAGTGGTGTTGGATCCATTAAAATATATGCCGCCGCCGGTACGGGCCGTATTTCCGCTTACGGTTCCGCCGGTCATGTTGAAGATTGCGTTAATGTTCGCGTACACGCCGCCGCCAGCATAGGCTTCGTTATCGCTTATCAGGCCGCCGGTCAGGGTAAATTCGCCGCCGGCCTCCACACACACGCCGCCGCCTGGGCATTGGCTGGCGGAATCGGCGGAATTGCCGCTTATGGTTCCGCCGGTCATGGTAAAGCTTGCGCTGCCCGCCACATGTACTCCTCCGGAGAAGAAGCCTCCGGAAACGGCGTTGTTCACGAGCGCCGCGCCGCCGCCCACATTCAGCTCGCCGTTTACATACACTATAGAGCCCGCCGTATTAGTTAGACCCGTTTGGCCGCCGTCTATTGTTACGTTCCTTAATGCGAGGGTACTGTTGGGCATTACAACGAACATATTCCCCGGAACGCTGGGGCCGCGCAGAATCGGCCCGCCTTTGAGCATTATGTTGCGGGGTTCGCCAGACGGGCCTATGATTACAATCGTGGCCGGTATCTCATAGCCCGCCGGAACGTTTATTATAGTTGTATATGAGGGGTCTGCGGCAGCGTCTATTGCTTGCTGCAAATCGAAGTTTGCAGGATCATCGGGATCGGCCAGTTCAAGCCGGTTTTCAGTTCCGTTCAGCGCTATATCGTAAGTGCCATTTAAGTAAACGAACGCGCCGCAGTCGGCCGGTGTGAGTGTGTAGCCGCTGCCGCTGGCTACGACATCTCCGGGTTGAATCGGTGCATCTTTCCCCTCGAACACAACGGACGCCGCGCCGCTGAGCGGGCCGGTTATGTTTATTGCGCCTGAAGCCACATACACGCCGTTTGGCTCCGCGGCCCCCGCGCTTCCTATTACCGGGCTGCCTGAGAGGTTTAGGACTGAGCCGCCCCACTTGACCGAAATGTCCCGGCCGGAGTAAGGCAAACCGCCTTCGGGCGGGGCAACCGTCTCGTTGCCGCTCACCTCGCCGCCGCTCATGTTGAATGTGGCGTTAGCGCCTATGTGTACGCCGCCGCCGCTGCCGGACGCGCTATTGCCGCTTATCAGGCCGCCGCTCATGTTAAAAGCCGCGGATGCCACAAACACGCCTCCGTAGACGCTGGAATTGCCCTTTATCTCTCCGCCCGTCATATTGAATTCGCCGCCCAAAACCGACACGCCTCCGGCGGTGTCGTCGACCGGGGGGGTGTGGCGCAAGGTATTGTTTTCCAGTACGCCGCCCGCCTCAAGAGTGAATACGCCGCCTTCGACGTACACCAGCGAGCCACTTGAATCCGTGACAGCCATCTTGTTCCCGTCAAGCGCCAGGTTGTTTATGGTGAGCGAGCCATAAACTATTATTAGCGCGCCTTTATAGTTTGAGTCGCGGATGAGGCTGTATTGGCCTCCCGCCGCGCCGCGCAGAGTGACATCCCTGCCCGCAGGTATCGTAACGCCGCCCGTCATAGTTATGTTGCCGCCGACCTCGATTACCGGATCGGTTCCGGCAATGGCGTCCTCGAGCTGCTGGAATGTCGTTACGGTAGTTGCCTGCGCCGTTAACTGAGGCGCCTGCTCCTCAACTACCGTGGCCGCTTCTTCCGCCACGACTTCAGCGCCCGGCTCGACGATTTCCATCATCTGCCCTCCGTCCTGAACCACGATTTCGGGCGCGGGCTCCGGCGCGGGTTCGGGCTGAGGTTCCGGCTGCACGGGCTCGGGCTGTACAGGCTCTGTCTCCTGTTCGATAACCTGGCCGGTATCCTGCACCGCCGCCGTGCTTTCCACTATGGCCGGGGCTTCGCCCGTGTCCACAACCGGCGCGGCCTCTTCCGCGAAGGAGGTTGCCGTAAGAGAGAGTATCAATATAAGAGAGAGAAAGACCGAAACTATTTTTGCGAAAAAATTTTTCTTCATTGCGCCACCTCATTGGTTTGTCCGGCCCGTATCGGGCGGAACTTATAGTATTGGTTTTTGTAATAGTAATAATCTATGATAAAATATAACCAGCAATTAATATTTTAACCACAATGTTTTAAATAGCAATAAAAAAATAAAATGGCCTGATCAGGCCAACAAGCGATGAAATTGTTGGCGTTTAGAAGTTGTCCGGTATGCCCTCTACGCCGCCTGTAACCACCCGGTTGCGGCCGTCTTCCTTCGCCTGGTAAAGCGCCGTGTCCGCGGCCAGCATAGCTTCGTCAAAGGAGCAGCCGGGAGGTATTTTAGCCACGCCGAAGCTCGCGGTTATAGATATTTCCGCGTCGTTGTACTTTATGCGCGCCCGCTCTATTGCCCCGCGCAAACGTTCCGCGAAGGATCTCATGCCGTCTTCTTCCTTATAAGAGGTAAATATGACGAACTCCTCGCCGCCATATCTCGCGAAAATATCGTAAGAACGAAGCTGGCCCTTAACCGCGTCCACTGTTTCGCGCAGCACAAGGTCGCCCGCGGCGTGGCCGTACTCGTCGTTTATATTCTTGAAATTATCCAGGTCATACATTATTATGCCCACCGTAACGTTGTAGCGCTGGGCCTTTTTAAGCTCGGTTTCAACAAGATCGAGAAAGTGCCGCCTGTTGTATATGCCCGTTAAGGGATCGATGGTGGCCATCTCTTCCAACTGCTCCATTAGGGAAGTCATCTCGCTTATGTCCCGAATAACTATCGACCAGCCTATCTGCCGCCCTTGCGCGATCGTCATTTTACTTATGTTCGCACGGTATACATGCTTCTTCTCCCCGCCGGCGCCTTGCTGCGCAAATGTTACCTGCCCGGCCGTATCGCGCGGCGCGAGCTCGTACGGCCAGCCTTCCACGCCCACCACCGGCTCCGTGCCGTCAAAAGCGGCAAGCGGCGGGAACAGTTCAATGGCACGGCGGTTGCAGAAAACAAAACCCCAGTCGTTGTCCACAACGACCATGGCGTCGTCCATTGTCGCGACCGCCATATTTGACGCGAACGCGACAATATCCAGCAGCCTGTGTTTGAATATGTCTATCGAGGCGAAAAGCAGGCCGACCGCGAGCGCGAAGGGAGTAGGGTCAAAGCCGGTGGGCAGCACTCCCGAGAAATTCAATATATTTGCGGCAAAGGCTATGAGTGAGCCAATTATAAAGTAGGACATCTGGCCGCGAAGCTTCTTGTTTCCCTTTATGAAGCGGCTGAATATGAATATATAGGATATGAACATGCATGCCATGCTGACAGCCTGCTGCACAACGTAAAGCGGCCCCCGCGCCAGCGCAACGAAATAGTCCGCCCCGTCGCTGACCATTGTGACGGAAGTGTAGTAAAGGTGGTGGTAGCCGTTGAACAGCACAATGATAAACATTGTAAAGCCGTACGCGAGCACTGTGGGCAGCATCCAGGGTTTTAAAGCCTTTGGGCGGAACAGGCTAAGCGTTGTGAGCAGGAAGAAGGGCGCTATCATAGGTATGCCCAGGTTCTCCACCTGAAGAGCGGTCATCGCGGCTTCGGGCGTGACGCACATTATCTCCAACAGATAACCAAGCGTGTAAATGAGCAGGAAGCTCGTGAGCGAGATAAAGTATATTGAACGTTTGCTGTCCTGCCTCGTGGCGGCGAAAACAATTAGTGATAAATCCAGTGCTAGCGCTATAAGCAAGAAAACTATCAGTACAGATTGCATGCGGCTTCTCCGTCCGGCTGGTGCAAGTCAAATTTTATGGCTCAATTTAAATATACCGTTGATAAAATATACCATAATTATTATAATAAAACAAGCCGCGCCCGCGTTTTACCCTTTGCGCACTAGCCTTATTTCAGGAAGCCTTAAGAAAAATAAAAAAATATTGACATATGTAAAAAACGTGATAGAATGAGTATACAGTTTAGTAAATCGTTAAACGTGATAAATATCCAAAAGAAGTATTTCATTGAAAAACATTGAGAATAAAGTATTGAAACGGGTATCCGTCCACAATATGATGTAAATTCACTGGCAATTTCACAATAATGCCGATGTTATATGCAGATTTGTAACATCTTTATATAAAACGATTAATCTACAAGTGGGGATAGTATTTATGGACTCAAGGGAAAGGGTAAGACGCGCTATAAACCACATGGAGCCGGACAGGGTTCCGCTAGACTTGGGAGGATCACGCGTTACCGGCATACATATTGACGAGTACTGTGAGCTGGCGCGCTACTTCGGCGCGGACGTGCTGCCCGCCAAGGTCTACGACCCGTGGCAGATGCTTGCTAAGCCCGATTTGCTGATGTCGCAGTGCCTCAAGTCGGACGTCACCGTTTTGGAAAACTATGTTGAAGCGTTCAACCTCAAAAATGACGGCTGGAAGTTCTGGACGACATTCGCGGGCAACAAAGTGCTTATCTCGGGTGATTACAACCCTACTGCCGACGAGCGCGGCTACCTCCACATACAGGATAAAAACGGAAATAACATTGCGATGATGCCCAAGGGCGGGCTCTATTACGACAACGAATGCCCAACTGAAATGACCGGCGAGTTCGTTATGATGGACCCGGATGACTGGAAAAACGCAATACCCCTCTACACGGACGAGGAGCTGGATTTAATGGCGAAGCGTGGAAAGGCGCTCTTTGAAAACACCTGCCTTTCCATATGCGGTACCTTCCTTAAGGGCGGGCTGGGCACGAACGCCCTGTTCGCCGGGCACACAATCTGCGACTGGCTGTGTATACTCGCAACTGAAAAGGAATACGCAAGCGAAATACTCCGCGCGACAGCCGAGCGCGCCGTGCAGAACCTGGAGCTTTACTTGCAGGCTGTAGGCCCGTACATCGACACTATACTGCTGTCCGGCACGGATTACGGCACGCAGAACGGCGAACTGTTCAGCCCGGACATTTTCGGCGAGCTGCACGTGCCAAACTACCGCTTGATGACAGACTATGTGCACGCGCACACCAGCGTTAAAGTAATGATGCACAGCTGCGGGTCCATACGCGGCCTCATAGGCCATATAGTGGACGCGGGCATTGATATATTAAACCCTGTGCATGTGAACACCAATAACATGGATCCCCGTGAACTCAAGCGGGATTTCGGCGGCAAGTTGGTTTTCTGGGGCGGGGCGGTGGACACCCAAACGGTTCTACCCTACGGGACGCCCGGGGAAGTTGCGGAGCAGAGCCGGGAGCGCATAAGTATATTCGGGCCGGGCGGCGGTTTCGTTTTCACCCCCGTGCATAACCTCCAGTATGGTGTTCCGCCTGAAAACGTTCAGGCCATGATCGATACGGTAATGGAGTACGGGCGCTATCCGCTGGGCTGACGGACAATACTAAACCTTTATTATATGGAGTAAAACATGGAGCTTAACGAACTTACAAACAAATATCTCGACATTGTAAATTCCGAAAAAAACCGGGAGAACAAAAAGTATTGGGATAACGCGGACGAGCGCTATCTCGTGGAGCGCTGGCGCGGCCGGTCAAGCCGCCGCACTGACACGCCCTACACAATGGCCATGGATATATCGGGCTATGCGCGCGTATTGGGCATCGATTGCCTGAAATACTATTCAGACCCCGAGACACAGCTAAAAGAGCAGCTTCGCTACGCCATCTGGGAGTACGAAAACATTGATTGCCAACGCTATTTTGAGGATGCGGTCTTCATTTCCTTTGGCAGCGTGTTCGAGGCGGCGATGTTCGGCGCTAAGATAAACTACCTGCCAGCTCAAGCGCCCTGGTACGACGAACAGGATTCTGTGCTGAAAGACAAAGCCAACCTTCTGAAGCTGCCGCCGTTCGACTTTTACAGATCCGGCCTCTGCCCTATAGTGCACGAGTATTACGGACAGTATAAAAAACTGCTCGGAGATACGCCGCTGGACGTCATGTTCCCGCTTACGCTGCGCTCTCCCTTTTCCACGGCGATAATGCTCCGGGGCTTTGAAAACCTTTTGATGGACATATACGACGATCCCGAATTTTTCAAGGACCTCATGGACACTATAACCGGCTACCTGAAAGAATACGCAACGGAGCGGGCAAAATTTACCGGCGAACCCATGACGCCGGGTATGCTCTTTAACGACGAAATCTCTACGCCCATGCTTTCCAACGGAATGTACGAAGAATTCATACTGCCCGGCGAGCTGGAACTTGCCCGGCACTGGGGCGGTGTGCGCTACTGGCACAGCTGCGGCGTGACGCAGGATTTTTACGAGACGGTGTCAAACCTGCCCGGGCTCAAGATGATGCATATCGGGCCGTGGTCGGATATACCCAGAGCCGCTGCGGTTTTCGGCGCGAAGGACATCGCCATAGAAATATGCGTTAACGCCAACCGCGACATGTACGAGAAAACCTTCGACGAAATGGTTAGCCAGCTCAATGAAATAAAAGACGCCTGCGACGGGAAGGTCAGGTATTCCGTGCGCTGCGACGGCATAGCGGTGCTTTTCTCCGAAGAAGAGTGCCTTAGTAAAATGAAAGAATGGGAAAGGGCAGCGAAACAGGTCTTTCCCGGCTGAGCCGGTTCGCTGACTGGGAGGTGATATATTGGATAAGGTAATACTTAAGATGACGGGAATAGAAAAAAGCTTTCCCGGGGTCAAGGCGCTGTCGGATATAGATCTCGACATAGTGGAAGGCGAGGTGCACGCTGTTGTCGGCGAGAACGGCGCGGGCAAATCCACGCTCATGAAAATACTTTCGGGAGTAAACCAAAAGGACGCCGGAAGCATCGAACTCTATGGGGAAGAGATCGAAATACACTCGGCTGAGCACGCCATTAAACTCGGGATAAGCTGCATCTACCAGGAGCTTACTATATTCCCCCTGATCGACGTGGCCAAGAACATACACCTCGGCAACCTGCCCATGAAGGGCAAGGCGATCGACATAAAACGCCTTTATTCGGATACGAAGGACGTATTGGACCTTCTTGAGATGAAAATATCGCCAAAAACGCAGTGCAGGTCGCTGTCAGTGGCGCAGCAGCAGATGGTCGAGATAGGCAGGGCGGTCTCGCGGAACGCCAAGATAATAATAATGGACGAGCCGACTTCCTCCCTCACGGATGTGGAGAAGGACGTTCTGTTCAAAATAATAAGGGTACTCAAAAGCAAGGACGTTTCCATCCTCTACGTATCTCACAAGCTGGAGGAAATCAAGGAGATCGCCGACCGGGTAACCATAATGCGCGACGGCACGAAAGTCACCACCGTAAGGAACGAGGACATAAGCCGTGAAGAGATAGTGGAGAACATGATCGGCCGCAAGATATCCAACTACTTCAACAAGGAAGAGGCGGAGATCGGCGACGTCGTGCTCAAAGTTGAGGACCTGACAAAAAACCGCAAGTTCCACGATGTATCCTTCGAAGTCAGGAAGGGCGAGGTCGTGGGCCTCTTCGGCCTGGTGGGCGCGGGGCGGTCGGAGATCGTCGAAACCATATTCGGCGCGGACAAAGCGGACAGCGGCAATATATACATAGACGGCCGGCTCGTGCACATAAAGAACGACGCGCAGGCCATACGCGAGGGCATCTGCCTCGTGCCCGAAGACCGCAAGCGACAGGGGTTGGTTTTAAAGCTGGACGTAAAGACGAACCTCGCCATGGTCAAGCTGCGTACTTCCGCCAAATACGGCATAGTGGACGCAAGGAAGGAGAGGGAGATAGCCTCGCACTACGTGGAGTCGCTGAGCATAAAAACGCCCTCGCTCCGGCAGATGGTTTCAAACCTTTCGGGCGGCAACCAGCAGAAGGTCGTTATAGGAAAGTGGCTATCCATGGATCCGAAGGTGCTTATACTGGACGAACCCACTAGGGGCATAGACATCGGCGCGAAAGCCGAGATATACTCCCTCATAAGCAAGCTGGCGCAAAAGGGCGTGGGCATAATAGTGATATCGTCGGAGCTGCCCGAAATAATGGGCATAAGC
>JAVBSU010000215.1:0-7181 GCA_031556555.1 Christensenellaceae bacterium | reverse complement strand
AAGAGCTGCACGAATTCTTCGTGACAGGTTCCATTGTTAACTCAGTAAACATGCCCGAGTGCATAGTAGCTCCGTCGCAGAGCGCAAGGCTGTCCATAATCCATAAAAACCTGCCCAACATGGTGGGGCAGATCACCAAAGCTGTTGCCGAGCATGGCATGAACATAGCGGATATGGTTAACAAGTCCAAAAACGACATCGCCTACACGGTGATAAACATAGACGAGGACAACATCCCCGATGCGTTGTTATCAGATATCGAAGAAATAGAAGGCGTCGTCAAACTAAGGGTTATTAAGTAAACAAAAAGAGGGAGTTCACACAGCGAACTCCCTCTTTTTTTGTAAATCAGTCGTACATAGGCCCGAAGTTCTTGCAGGCGCGGTAATCCGCGCTTTCTATATCTTCCGTGCCGAACGCGGACCACGCGTTGGGGCGGAAGATCCTGTCTTTCGAAACGTTGTGCATATTCACGGGTATCCTCAGCATGGCGGCGAGGGTTATGAGCTCTGCGCCGACGTGGCCATAAACGCTCGCGCCGTGGTTGGCGCCCCAGTTTGCCATGACGCTGTACACGTCCTTGAACGGTCCTTCGCCCGTGAGGTTGGGAGCGAACCATGTGGACGGCCAGCCGGCGTCCGTGCGCGCCTCGATTATTCCGGCCGCTTCGTCTCCTATGTCGCAGGTGTAGCCTTCGGCAAGCTGCAGCACGGGGCCGAGGCCCATCACCATGTTCATGCGCGCCATTGTTATGGGCATGCCGCCCCTGGTGCGGAAGGTGGAGGAGAAGCCGCCGCCCCTGAAGTAGCCCCTGTTGCCGGGAGTCCAGCGCGTGGCGTCAAGGCACTTTTGCGCCTCCGCGTCGCTTATGTCCCAGAAAGGCTTCATGGCAGGCTTGCCGTCTATTTCCTGCTCGCCTGCGGCGTCTACGGCGGCCGCGCCGGAATTTATGAGGTGGATTATGCCGTTTTTGGCGTAGCCTTCAAGCGTTTTGCCGGTGACGCGTTTTACGGCGTCCGGGCTCCAGTACGTCCTCACGTCGCTGAACACGGGGGCGCTGTTCGTCATCAAATGGCCGAACAGCATGGCGACGCCGTTCATGCAGTCGTTTTCGGTGGCGACGACGTAGGGCGCGCGCCTGCCGTTCCAGTCAAAGGAAGCGCAGAGTATGGATTCCATGAAGTCGCCGTTGGGCATGAAGTCCGTCCACTGCCTCTGGCCCTGGAAGCCCGCCGCTATGGCGTTGTTGCCGTTGCCTTCCTCGTTCCAGCCGTTCTTTTTCAAAACAGGATTGCCGTCCATCATGTCGCGCATAATCATCGCCATTTTGACGCAGTAGGCCCACTCAGCTTCCTTCTGTTCCTGGGAGGGCGCGTTCCCGCCATTGTAAACGTCCGGGCCTTCCTTGCAGTTTTCCTTTACCCAGGCAAGGGCGCGCTCGAATTCTTCTTTGTCGTATATGCCCTTGTCCACGCGGCGGATTATTTCGGTCATGTCCTTGTATTCGCAGCGCATGCCGAGATACTTTTCAAAGAAGTCGGGGTTCACCATACTGCCCGCTATGCCCATGGAAACTCCGCCCACCGAGAGGTAGGCTTTGTTGCGCATCTCGCCCACGGCCATCGCGCCCCTGGCGAAGCGCAGCAGCTTTTCCCGGACGTCATCGGGGATTGTGGCGTCCGTGCTGTCCTGAACGTCATGCCCGTAAATGGAGAACACGGGTATGCCTTTTTGCGCGTAGGCGGCCATGACCGCCGCGAGGTACACCGCTCCCGGGCGCTCCGTGCCGTTAAAGCCCCACACGGCTTTAGGCGTCAGCCTGTCCATGTCCATCGTCTCGGTGCCGTAGCACCAGCAGGGCGTCACCGTAAGCGTGCCGCACACGCCCTCTTTGTCAAACTTCTCCTGGCAGGCCGCCGCTTCGGCGAAACCGCCTATCGTGCCGTCCGCTATCACGCACTCGAAGGGCTTGCCGTACCTGTCTTTAACATTGGCTTCAATAAGTTCTTTGGCCGCTTTGGCCATGTTCATAGTCTGAACCTCAAGGCCTTCCCTTATGCCCTGAACGCCTTCCCTGCCGTCTATAGTCGGCCGTATACCTAGTTTCATCGTCTGCCCTCCATATTTTATTGATTTATAACTAAAAAGCTTCTTTAAATAATATTCTATCACAAAAAAGAGTGCCGGGGTAGCCTGGGATGCAGACGTAATAAATAGAATAAATAAAACCACAAAAAAACAATAAGAATTCAACACAACTTGAACAATTGCGTTAAAAGTTGAAAGAATCACAAAAAAACGTTATAATGATAAATAATTCCGGCGTTGGCCGGTTAAATATGAAGGTGAGATATATTTGGCGACATACTATAAAAAGATCAACTCCAGGGCGGCTGTGGAGCACATGCGCGAGAGGAAAAAGCGCTTAATAATTATTGCCGCAATAGCGGTACTGGCGGTTGTGGTGATAATGCTGTTGGCGGGCGCTGCACAACAGCGGGGCTTTAAGGCGAGCTTCCTCGTAACGGACGACAGCATAAAAATCGGTCTACGGACAGACGTGGAAAAGTTCGCGGTTATGGACGAGACGGGCAATATCACAGGCTTTGACAGGGACTACATCGACGAAGCGCTGAGGCGGCTGCTGCCCTCACAGGAAAAACTGATAGAATACGTGCCCATAACATCCCAGGATGCCGGCGCGAACATAAAGTACGGCGGCAGCAACATAAACCTGGGCCTTATTGTGGACGGCACCGAAAAGGTAAAGGGTTTCAGGATAAGCGATCCTTACTACATGGACAATGTCGTGGCGGTTGTGCAGGGGACTTCGCGGCTTGATAAGATATCCAATATTGAGGGGGGAAAGCTGGGCGTGTTCACGGCCGGACTGCCCGATAAGAGCATGGACCAGTACCTCAGCAAAAACAATCTTAAATTCGATGTCTTGAGATACTCAGACTATGAGAGCGCGATAACGGACATAGAGCACAACAGGGTAAACGCGATAATAATGCCTTACGCCATGGCGCGCCAGTTTGAGAACGCCGGCTTCCGCGTGCTCGCCGAACCACTTTTCGAAGTGGGTTACTCCATAATGCTGCCCACAGGCCAGAGCGCGTTTTGTAGCGAGCTGAACAAAGTAATAGCCGACATGGAGCGTGACGGGACGGCGGCGGCTTTGAGGAACAAGTGGGGAATTTGAGCTTATGTAATAATATTGATCGGCAAAAGCGCGCGATAGGCTAAGATGTGGTTTTGTGTATGCTTATTTCGCGGATTGCCGCCAGACGCCTGTCCGGTTTCTTGACAGTTCTGATTCAAGTATGATAGTATACGTGTGTGGAGCTCCATAAAACCCCAAACCCACAATTATTTTACGTGAAGGAGGGAAAAGGAGTGAAGATCAAGAATATTACGGAGCCTCAGAAATTTTTCGAAGTGCTGAAAGATTGCAAGGGCAAAGTGGAGCTTGTGACTTCTGAGGGAGACAGGCTGAACCTTAAATCTACCCTGTGCCAGTACATTGCGCTGACTCAAATGTTCAAGGATGCTCAGATAGACGAGCTCGACCTTATCGTGTCCGAACCGGACGACTTAAAGCTTCTGCTCGATTACCTCGTCAGAGGCTAAGCTCTCTTTGTAACCTGAGCCGTGGTTTTCCATAACCATGGCTTTTTGTTTTGCGTGTAAAAAGGCCGCCCCGTATTTACTCGGGGCGGCCTTCGCCGCTTTGCCTTAATACCTTAATAGTTCAGTGCCCTTATCGCGAAGAATGCCTTTTTGTGAGCGCAGACGGGGCAAACTTCGGGCGCTTCAGTTCCCTTGTGTATGTAGCCGCAGTTGGCGCATACCCATTCAACTTGTTCGGAGCGGCTGAACACCGCGCCGTCTTCCAGATTCTTGGAAAGGGAGCGGTACCTCTCCTCGTGATGCTTTTCAATGGAACCGACCTTCTCAAAGAGCAGCGCTATGTGCTCGAAACCCTCTTCGCGCGCTTCTTTGGCGAAGTCAGAGTACATGGTCGTCCACTCGTAGTTCTCGCCGCCGGCGGCGTCCTTAAGGTTATCCTCGGTCTTGGGCATACCCTGGTGGAGCAGCTTAAACCATATCTTGGCGTGCTCCTTCTCGTTGCCGGCAGTCTCGTCAAAGAGGGTGGCTATCTGCTCATAGCCTTCTTTTCTAGCCTGCGAAGCGTAGTATGTGTACTTGTTCCTCGCCTGAGACTCCCCCGCGAAAGCAGTCTGTAAATTTTGCTCAGTTTTTGTTCCTTTTAATTCAGCCATTTTAACTCTCCTTTTATATATTATTATTTGTTTTATATAGCTTTAGATTTGTTGCATTCGCCGCAGGTACCGTAAAAGAGCACGTCAAAACCGTTTACGCTGCACCCCGAAGATTCCAAGACCTTATCTTTTAAAACCGTAACGCAGCCGGTAGGGATATCAATGACGCGCCCGCAGCACTCGCATACCATGTGGTGGTGGGCCTTTGTCATGCCGTCGAACCTGTCCGCGCCGCTGGGTACGCTTATCTTTAGCGCAACGCCGTTCTGCACGAGCTGGCCGAGGTTCCTGTAAACCGTGGCAAGGGATAAATTGGGACAGGACGGCTTTAAACTTTGGTAAAGCTCGTCCGCTGTTGGGTGCGCTTTTGTATTGGCTAATGCGTCCGCTATAATTTCGCGCTGCTTCGAATAGATCACGGGGGCGTCCTTTCTAAGATTAATAATTAATCTTATTCTTGATTATATTATAATCACCCTATCATAAATGTAAACACTTTTTTAGAAAATAATTGTTAAAATAATTTTATAATTATGCCCGGCCAAAACGTGATATACTTTTGGGCAGGAGAAAGATGTGGAAAATCATGCAGGCGGACACAATTACATTTTAAAGCGTTCGAAGCGGCGAACTCTGGGTATATACATTAAAGACGCTAAAGTTGAAGTGCGCGCTCCGCGAGCGGCCAGGAAAGCCGATATAGAGGCTTTTATCGCGTCCAAGGCCGAATGGATAAAAAAACATGTGGACGCTCAGGAGGAAAGGATCAGGCAAAGGGAGGACTTTAAGCTCGCCTTTGGCAGCCGCCTGTCCTTCAGGGGGAACGAGTACCCTATAAGGATGACGGCCGGAAAACGGGCGGGCTTCGACGGCGAATGCTTTTACATCCCGGCCGGCGCCAGTGAAGACGATATGAGACGCGTTCTTTGTGGGGTTTATAAAAAGCTGGCTTCCGAATTGTTAAAGGAGAAGACGGCGGCATACGCCAAAATCATGAAAGCCGCGCCCCACACCGTGAAAATAAACTCGGCGCGCACGCGGTTTGGTAGCTGTAGCACAAAGAATAGCATCAATTATTCATGGAAGCTCGTTATGGCCGGCGACGAGGAGATAGATTACGTTGTGGTGCACGAGCTGGCGCATCTTTTCGAGCACAACCACTCGCCGCGTTTCTGGAATATAGTTGAGGGCGTGCTTCCTGATTACCGGATACGCAAACTGAGGCTTAAAATACTTTCGGAGAAACTGCGCGCGGAAGGCTGGTAGCCTATGTTCAACAACAATAAAATAAAAATAAGCGCTTACGGCGTAAGCAGCGGAAAAGTGAAAGACAATCTTACGATTGCCCACCTTTCCGACCTCCACGAAAAGGAGTTCGGCGCGCTCAACGAAATACTGATTAAAAAGGTAGAGGGAATAGGGCCGGACATCATAGCCGTGACGGGCGATATAGTTGCGCACGAAAAGCAGAAGTACATACGGGACAATTACTCATACACGCTGTCCAAAGGGCTTTCGGGTATAGCGCCCTCGTTTTTTGTAACGGGCAACCACGAGAGAAACTTCGACGAGGACGTCTGCGAAGCTTTCGAGAAGGGCGGGACGACGGTAATAAAAGGCGAAGTATACACAATGAACATAAGGGGAGTCAGGGTGAATATTTCGGGCATGGACGACGTCTCCTACGGCGCGGACGCTGAAAAGCACATGAACGTCTTTTTGGGCATGGAGGGATTCAACCTCTTCCTGACCCACCGCCCGGAGATATTCGAATTGGCGGCGGACAAGAACATAGACCTCATACTCGCCGGGCACACGCACGCCGGGCAGATCCGCATCCCCATAATAAACCGTATTTATATGAACGGGCAGGGACTTTTTCCCAAGTACATGCAGGGCGAGTTTTGCCTCAACGGGACGACCATGATAATAAGCCGGGGCCTGGGGGCGAGCGGCTACCCCGCTTTCCGCATAAACAACCCGCCCGAGCTGGTTGAGGTGTGCGTGAACCCTTATAGCGCCATATAATTTCTTCGATCAATAACGTTTTAAATTGGAACCGCATAAGAAAGGAACGACGATGAAGCTGTTCGAAAACGCGCAGGGAGTATACTTTATAGCGGAGATGTCCGCAAACCATTCGGGTAGCCTTAGCCGCGCCCTGGATATCGTGCGGGCGGCCAGCGACGCGGGGGCGGACTGCATAAAAGTGCAGACATACACCGCGGACGTAATGACGCTCGATTCCAATAAGCCGCATTTCAAGATAACGGGCGGTCCGTGGGCGGGGTACACGCTGTATGAATTGTACAGTGAGGCCGCGCTGCCTTACGAGTGGCACGCGCCCATAAAGGAAGCGGCGGAGGCCGCGGGGCTTGACTTTCTCTCGACGCCATTCGACGCGGGCGGCGTAGATTTTTTAGAGGAGCTGGGCGTCACAGCGTACAAAATAGCTTCCTTCGAGCTGACGGACATACCGCTATTAAAATACACGGCGGCGAAGGGCAAGCCCATACTGCTCTCCACCGGCATGGCGGAGAAACACGAGATTCGCGCGGCGGTGGAAGCCATAAGGAGCGAAGGGAACGGCAATATCGTTCTACTAAAGTGCACAAGCGAATACCCCGCTCGGCCCGAAGACATGAACCTTCTTACGATACCGGATATGCGGCGCGAGTTCGATCTCGCGTGCGGGCTTTCCGACCACTCGATGGGGCACGGGGCCGCCGTTGTGGCGGCGCTGATGGGCGCGGCGGTGATAGAAAAACATTTTTGCGTCTCTCGCGGGCAAAAAGGCCCGGACAGCTCCTTTTCCATGGAGCCGCAGGAGTTCGCCCGCATGGTTGAAACGGTGCGCATGGCGCTGGCGATGCGCGGTGGCGTAAGCTACGGCCC
>JAVBSU010000035.1:0-6009 GCA_031556555.1 Christensenellaceae bacterium | reverse complement strand
CATGGCGAGTATTTCGCCGATGTCCGCGTGCTTTTTGCTCTTGACGTTCGCTCCGAAACCCATGGTCTTCTGGTTGGTGCGGTTTTCGATTATTTTGTCAAGCCCGCCGAAAGCCCCGCCGCAGATAAACAGTATGTTGGTGGTGTCTATCTGGAGGAAATCCTGGTGGGGATGCTTCCTTCCGCCCTGCGGGGGACCGCTGGCTACCGTGCCTTCCAGTATCTTTAAGAGCGCCTGCTGCACGCCTTCGCCGGAAACGTCGCGAGTTATTGAGGCGTTGTCTCCTTTGCGCGTTATCTTGTCGATCTCGTCCACGTAGATTATACCCTTTTGGGCGCGCTCAATGTCGAAGTCGGCGGATTGGATCAGCTTTAAAAGTATGTTCTCGACGTCTTCGCCCACATAGCCGGCTTCCGTTAAAGAAGTCGCGTCGGCGATGGCGAAGGGTACGTCCAGTATGCGGGCGAGCGTCTGCGCCAGCAGCGTTTTTCCGCTGCCCGTGGGGCCGAGCATGAGTATGTTGCTCTTTTGTATCTCGGTGTCGTCGTCAGTCATGCTGGCCGAATTTATGCGTTTGTAGTGGTTGTAAACAGCCACGGCCAAATGCTTTTTAGCCCTGTCCTGACCTATGACGTACTGGTTTAAAATACGGACTATCTCAGCGGGTTTAGGGTAATCCAAAAGCTCGAACTCGCGCTCTTCCTTGAATTCCTCCTCAATGATCTCGCTGCAAAGGCCCACGCACTCGTCGCATATGTACACGCCGGGGCCGGCAATGAGTTTTTTGACCTGGTCTTGCGGCTTGCCACAGAACGAACACTGCACGTGCTTTATGCCGTCGTTAAAATTGTTATACATTACATTCTTCCTTTAACACTATCTATTTATCTCTTCGGCGGGATTATCTCGTCGATTATCCCGTACTTGAGCGCTTCCTCGGCGGACATAAAGTAGTCGCGCTCGACGTCCTGCTGTATTTTCTCAAGGGGCTGGCCCGTTCTCTCGCTCAGGATCTTGTTTATATTGTCCTTTATCTTTAATATCCTCTGAGCGTGGATGGCTATATCCGTAGCCTGGCCCTGGGTTCCGCCCAGCGGCTGGTGTATAAGTATTTCGCTGTTGGGAAGCGCCTTGCGCTTGCCCTTTGCGCCCGCCGTTAAAAGGAACGCGCCCATTGACGCCGCCATGCCTATGCAAATTGTCGACACGTCGCACTTTATATACTGCATCGTATCGTACACCGCCATGCCCGAAGTTATCGAGCCGCCGGGACTGTTGAGGTAGAGGAAGATATCCTTGTCCGGATCTTCCGCCTCAAGGAATATCATCTGCGCCACGACCAAATCGGCGGACACGTCGTTAACCTCGCCCGTCAGGAATATTATCCTGTCCTTTAAAAGGCGCGAGACAATGTCGTAAGACCGCTCGCCCCTGCTTGTCTGTTCAACTACTATAGGTACCAAATTGCTCATTTACCGTCCTCCTTAACTTCATCTTCACTGCCGCCGACTTCATCCCCGGTCTTGGCATCCGCTTTGGGCTTTGCCTTTGTCTTAGGCTTGGAATCCACGGCGTCCGCCCCCGCCCCGGGCTTGGGTTTCTCCGGCTCTATTGCCGCGTGCTCCGTAAGGTAATCGATCACGCGCTCCATTGCTATCCTGTCCTTAAAGTATCCAAGATTATCAATTCCCGCCAGCTTTTTATATTCATCGGGCGTTTTGCCCGCTTCTTCCGCAACCTTGGCCAGTTCCGCTTCGGCGTCCTCGTCGCTGGGGCCGATTTTAAGTTCCTTTATCAGTTCGCCTATGGTGAGCCGCATCTTAACGTTCCTGGCCGCCCCCTCGCGGTAGCCTTCCCTGAATTCTTCCATGGATTTGCCGGAATACTCAAGGTAGTCCTCAAGCTTCATTCCCTGGTACATGAGCTGGTAGGAAAGCTGCTGCAATTCGCTGTCTATGGCGTTTTCCACCATGACTTCGGGTATCTCGACAGTAGTCTCTTCCGCCACTGCTTCGAGCAGGCGGTTTTCCACCGCGATCTTTGACCTTTCCTCCATCTGCTTTTCGAGCTTTTCCCTCACGTCCGCGCGGTACTCGTCCAGCGTTTCAAATTCCGATACGTCCTGCGCGAAGTCGTCATCTAGTTCGGGAAGCTCTTTTTCCTTGACTTCTTTAAGGGTTATCGCGAACACGGCGTCTTTTCCGGCGAGTTCGGGCGCGTAGTTGTCGGGGAATGTCACTTCGATGTCCTTCCCGTCTCCTTTATTCATACCCACTAACTGCTCTTCGAACCCCGGAATGAACCTTTTCGAGCCTATTTCAAGGGACTGGTTCTCCGCTGTGCCGCCGTCGAACTTTACGCCGTCCACGCTGCCCGAATAGTCCATGACTACCGTATCGCCTTCTTTGACGGCGCGGTCCACTTCGACCCACCTCGCGTTTTGTTCCCTGGTTTTTTCTATTTCCGCGTCTACGTCTTCGCCGCTGACATCGGCGGAAGGTTTCTCGACGGCGAGGCCGTCGTACTTGCCCAGCGTTACGGGCGGCTTTACGTACACGTCCACGGAAAAGCTCAGGCCGTCTTTAGGGTCGATATCCTTAAGGTCGAGGTTCTCGGGGTCGGAAACCACGTCAAGCTCATGCTCCGCTACCGCTTCTTCGTAAACGATGGGGTAGATATCGGAAAAAGCGTCCTCAAAGAACACGTTGGGCCCGTAATGGCTTTCTATCATGACCCTCGGAGCTTTGCCCCGCCTGAAACCGGGTACGTCAAACTTTCCCCTTTGCTTTAAGTAAACTTTGTTTACGGAATCTTCAAAACGCTTTCCGTCCACGCTGATCTCAATTTTTACTTTGCTACCACCCAGTTCTTCAACCTTCGACGCCATACTAATCCTCCGTTTATTATACTAGTTTCAATTTAAAATGCCGTTAGCATTTTAAATTCCGCGCCAATGGCGCGGGGCGGCATATGCCGCAAAAACGCCGTTCAATACGATTCACTTGCGGCTAAGCTGCCGCAAGTCCGGCTTTGCCGGGCGATTAAAATCCGGGGATTTTAATCGTGAATCAGTATTATAGTGGGATACACTAAAAATCCTTATACGGTAAGGGTTTCAACAGCCATAGTACCCCAAATTAAAAGCTGTATCAATCTATTATATATCAAGGGCGCGGGCGTATCAACAAATTTTAATACTTTATACATACTTATTTTATATAAGCTTGCCCTTTCCCCGGCCAATTAAGTCGCTCCTTTTGGCGAGCGTCAGCGCTTTTTTCACGATATCCCTGTTCTGGGGCGCCTTGTAGTGAATGAGCGCGCGCTGCATGGCTTTTTCCTCGGGAGAGGTGGGCGTGTATATCTTGCGGCCGGTGAAAGGGTCGTGGCCGGTGTGGTATATGCAGGTGGAAAGGGTGCCGGGCGTGGGGTAAAAATCCTGGGCGGTCTCGGGCGTAAAGCCGCTGCCCATGAGGTATTCGGCCAGCGCGGCCGCGTCGCTCAGCGTGCAGCCCGGATGGGACGACATGAAGTAGGGAAGTACGTATTGTTTTTTGCCGTGCCGTTTGGACGCCGCGTTGAACTGCTTGACAAAAGCTTCGTAAGCGCCTATTTTAGGCTTGCCCATTCGGGCGAGGACGCCGGGGCAAACGTGTTCGGGCGCGAGCTTTAATTCGCCGCTCACGTAGTGCTCGGCCAACTCTTCTATGAACCTGCCCGATTTGTCAATAAGGGCGAAGTCGTGGCGTATGCCCGAGCGCACAAAGACTTTCTTCACTCTGTCGAGCGCCCTTATTTCGGAGAGCACGTCCAGAAAGGCGCTGTGGCCTTCCGTAAGGTGTGGGCAGATTTTTGGGGAAAGGCAACTCCGCCTGCCGCAGGGGCCGCCGGGGTTTGCGCAGGCCGCGCCGTAAAGGTTGGCCGTGGGCCCGCCCACGTCGTGTATGTAACCCTTGAAACCGCCGCGCTCCGTTAGTTTTTTGGCTTCGCTGACTATGCTCTCCCTTGAGCGCCAGCGCACCTCTTTGCCCTGGTGGTAGTAAATAGCGCAGAAAGAGCAGCCTCCCGCGCAGCCGCGCACCGCCGTTATGCCAAACTTCACTTCGTCCAGCGCGGGGACGCCCTGCTTGTACATAGGATGCGCCTCTCCGGCGTAAGGCAACGAATAAACGAAATCGAGCTCGTCCCGGCTCAGAGGCGGCGCGGGAGGATTTTGCACAACGAACCCGTCCCCGTGCTTTTGCACGAGCGTTCCGTTTGCGCCGTACTGCGCGGCGAAAGCATCGCCGTACAGCTTTTTATTTGACCGCACAGCTTCAAAGGACGGGAGTTCCCCGTAACCGTAAACGCGGCCGAGGCTGCCGGTCCGGTAACAAGTCCCTTCCACATAAGTTATGTCGCCTGCCGCAAGCCCGCCGGAGAGCGCTTCCGCTATTTCGACCACGGGTTTCTCGCCCATGCCGTAGACCAGTATGTCCGCGCCGCTCTCGACGAGGATGGAAGGCTTTACCCCGTCCGCCCAGTAGTCGTAGTGGGCGAAACGCCGAAGGCTGGCTTCCAGGCCGCCGATTACTATGGGAACGTCGCCATAGGCTTCCCTCAGCTTTTTGCAGTAGGCGGCGGTGGCGCGCTCGGGACGGCGGCCCGCCTTGCCGCCGGGCGAGTACATGTCCTTTGCACGCCGCTTTTTGGCGGATGTGTAGATATTGACCATGCTGTCCATGTTGCCCGCGCTCACGAGGAAAGCCAGGTGCGGTTCGCCCAAAACCTTGAAGGCTTCGGCGCTGCGCCAATCGGGCTGAGCGATAATTCCCACGCTGTAGCCGTGCGCCACGAGATATCTTGATATAACCGCGTGGGCGAATGATTTTTCATCAACGTAGGCGTCGCCCGTCACCATAATAAAATCCAGTTGTTCAAGCCCCTGCTCCCGGACTTCGTCCATGGACACCGGTAAAAAAGGATTCGGCATATTTTTACTTGCTTTCCTCGCTTACTTAAAAAGATTTATTGATTATATCACTGGTTCTATGCACCTGCAATAAGGTTTACGGGGAAGATGTTGTACTATTTTTGAGATTTTGAGGAAAATTATACTATACCTTGGGGAAAGTTATGTTATAATGAATGAGGTCATGAAATATTATTGAGGTTCACTTAATGAAAATAATTAGAAAAAAGCCTTTTGTAGTATTTTTGGTTATAATAGTTTTAGAAGCGCTGCTCGTTACGGGAGGAGTGTGGAACCTCATTGCCACCGGTGCGGACCAGCGGGCAAACCTTCCGCCGGGAGACGTGGTGAGCGAGTACGGTACCACGGCGCACGTGTTTATAGAAGGGGAGCGGGAAGACGGCCAGCCGGCCGTAGTAATGATGACCGGCCTTGCCACGCCCTCGCCGGTCGCGGATTACTACCCGCTCTGGTCCAGATTGGACGGCGAATATTCTGTTGTGCTGGAACGTCCGGGCTACGGCTGGGGAGGATTCACTTCGCGGGAGCGCACGGTGGAAAAAATGCTGGAAGAGGACAGGACCGCGCTGAAAATGGCGGGAATCGCCCCTCCTTATTTGCTGGTAGCGCATTCGTTGGGCGGGCTGGAGGCGGAGATGTTCGCGGCCAAGTATCCCAACGAAGTCGAAGGTGTAGTGCTTTTGGACAGTAACCCGCCCGCCATGAGAGCACAGGCGGGGAGTTCGCTTACGGCGGGAGATATCCTTATACCCGTTATGCGCGCTTTCGGCATACTGCGGTTTGTGGACGAAGTGTCGCCCGGCTATTTCGATGAGCGGCTCTACGCGGGAAGGAACGGGCTTAACGAGGTTGACGAACAGTACAAGGCTGTGGACGAGGCTTTCGCGCTCATGGCTTACAATAACCCGGTCGTGCTGCGCGAGAAGCGCATGGCGGGCGAAAACGCCGCCGCGGTGGCGGAACTGGGTTTTCCGGAGGGCATGCCTGTCACGCTGATAGTGGCGGACAAGGAGGAGTACCACGACTACCCTGAGTAC
>JAVBSU010000217.1:0-4344 GCA_031556555.1 Christensenellaceae bacterium | reverse complement strand
AAATCGGCAAAAAGGCTGTTGACGAACTGCTGCTCATGAAGCAGCAGGTGCTGGAAGCTTTAAAATACGCCACAGAGGCGCTGGGCGACCGCAACACAACGAGCGCCACACGCGTCATGGAAATTGAGAACGATGTGGACGCCCTGGAAAAGAAAGTAAAGAAGAACCATGTGAAACGGCTCAAAAAGGGGGAGTGCACCCCGGCCGCCAGCACGCTGTTCACGGACGTTGTCACCATGATAGAAAGGGTTGCCGACCACTCCGCCAACATAGCGGCCAACATGTTAAAAGGAGATTTTTGACATTGCATATTCGTGCCCGAAAGGTTAGAATGAATTTATTATTAATATTGTATTAATTTTCAAAAGGAGCGCAAGCAAATGAAAAAGACAATCGAAGACATAAACGTCGACGGCAAAAAGGTTCTCGTCAGGGTCGATTTCAACGTGCCTTTCAACGACAAAGGTGAAATAACGGACGAAACCCGGATAAGGGCCGCCCTTCCAACCATCCAGTACCTCTTGGACCACAACGCCAAAGTAATCCTCATGTCCCATCTCGGCCGTCCCAAGGGAGAAGTCAAGCCCGAGTTTTCGCTTGAACCCGTGGCAAAGCGCCTTAATGAGATCCTGGACACCAAGGTAGTCTTCGCAAAAGACTGCGTGGGCGAAGTGGCGCAGGAAGCCGTGGATTCCATAGACGACGGACAGGTTGTGCTCCTGGAAAACCTCCGGTTCCACAAGGAAGAGACCGCGAACGGCCCCGAATTCTCAAAGCAACTCGCAAGCCTCGCCGACATCTACGTCAACGACGCTTTCGGCAGCGCGCACAGGGCGCACGCCTCCACAGCGGGAGTCGCGGAATACCTGCCCGCCGTGGCCGGTTTCCTCATCGGCAAGGAACTGTCCATAATGGGCCAGGCGCTGGAAGACCCCAGGCGTCCCTTTATCGCAATACTGGGCGGCGCTAAGGTTTCGGACAAGATCGCCGTCATAGAGAACCTGTTGTCCAAGGTCGACTGCCTCATAATCGGCGGCGGCATGGCCAACACTTTTATCAAGGCGCAGGGCAACGAAATGGGTAAATCGCTCGTGGACGACGAGCGCCTCGGCCTCGCCAACGACCTTATGGAACAGGCCCGCAAGAAGGGCATAAAAATACTCCTGCCCAGCGACTTCATAGTCGCCAAGGAGATGAAGGCGGGCGCGGAGACGCGCATAGTGCCGGTAGACGGCATACCCAGTGACTACATGGCGCTGGACATCGGTCCGTCCACCCGCATAATATTCGCCAACGAAGTGAAGCGCGCCGAGACGGTCATATGGAACGGGCCCATGGGCGTTGCCGAGATCACCGAGTTCGCCGGCGGCACAAAGGCCATAGCCGAAGCGCTGGCCGAAACAGGCGCCACGACGATAATAGGCGGCGGCGACAGCGCCGCGGCCATAAAGAAGCTGGGATACGCCGATAAGATGACCCACATATCCACGGGCGGCGGCGCGTCGCTCGAGTTCCTCGAAGGCAAAGAACTGCCCGGCGTGGCCGCTCTAAACGACAAATAAGGGGGTCAAAATGAGAAAACCGATAATAGCGGGAAACTGGAAGATGAATAAAACGCCGGACGAGGCGATAAAGCTGATAAGCGACTTAAAGCCTCTCGTTGTGGGCGCAAAGGCCACGGTCGTCGTCTGCCCGCCCTCCGCCTGCCTCGCGGCGGCGGCCGAAGCGCTGAAAACGTGCAACATCGAGCTGGGCGCGCAGAACATGGACTACCATGACAGCGGCGCGTACACGGGCGAGATATCCGCAGGCATGCTCATTGCGCTGGGCGTAAAGTACGTTATATTAGGCCACTCCGAACGGCGCGAGTACTACGCCGAGACGGACGCTAACGTCAACCTCAAGGCGAAAAAAGCGCTCGAAGCCGGGCTTGTTCCCATCATATGCGTGGGCGAGAAGCTTGAGCAGCGCGAGGACGGCATAACAAACGAGATAGTTAGCATGCAGACCAAGCTCGCCTTAAAGGGCATAGCCGCTGTTGACCTGCCCAATATCGTGGTCGCCTACGAGCCCGTTTGGGCCATAGGCACGGGCAAGACGGCGACCGCGAACGACGCGAACGGCACTATAAGGGCCATACGCGCGGCCATACGCGAAGTGTACGGCGAGGTTGCGGAGGAAGTGCGCATACAGTACGGCGGCAGCATGAATCCCAAGAACGTTTCAGAGCTCATGGCGATGAGCGATATAGACGGCGGGCTAATAGGCGGCGCTTCGCTCGTGGCCGAAGATTTTTCAAAGGTGGTTAATTATTAGTATGAGTTTTACGGCATTGATAGTAATGGACGGATTCGGCCTTCGGGACTCGCACGACGGCAACGCCATCTACGCGCAGGGCACGCCCAACATAAAGCGGCTGATGGCGGACTACCCAAATTCTTCACTGGGCGCCAGCGGGCGTTCGGTGGGGCTCCCCGACGGGCAGATGGGCAACTCAGAGGTCGGCCACCTCAACATCGGCGCGGGCAGGATAGTTTACCAGGAGTTGACGCGCATCACGAAATCCATCGAGGACGGTGATTTCTTTAAGAAGCAGGAATTCCTGGACGCCATAGAAAACGTCAAGCAACACGGCACGGCGCTGCACCTTATCGGCCTCGTGTCCGACGGCGGTGTGCACAGCCACCAGGAGCACCTCTACGCCCTTTTGCGGCTCGCCAAAGACCACGGCGTGGGCGGCGTGACGTACGTGCACTGCCTTATGGACGGCAGGGACGTCCCTCCGGACAGCGGCAAGCGCTACATAGAGGAGCTTGAGGCCAAGATAAAGGAGACCGGCGCGGGAAAGATAGCAACGGTAATGGGAAGGTACTACGCCATGGACCGCGACAACCGCTGGGAGCGCGTAGAGCTTGCTTACGACGCTATGGCGCTGGGAAAGGGCCTTCACGCGGCAGATGCGGTTTCCGCGATGAGCGGATCGTACGCCCGCGAGGAATTCGACGAATTCGTGAAGCCCACCGTCATCATGGATGGGGATAAGCCCGTGGCCAAGGTGCAAAAGGACGACTCCATAATATTCTTCAACTTCCGCCCCGACCGCGCGAGGGAGATAACGAGGACTTTCATAGAGAAAGATTTCGACGGTTTCAAACGAGACTATTTCCCCGTTTACTACGTCTCCATGACCCAGTACAACAAGGATTTCAAAAACATACACGTGGCCTACAAGCCCGATACCCTGAAGAATACGCTGGGCGAATACTTAAGCAAAATGGGCAAAAAGCAGTTCCGCATAGCCGAAACCGAAAAGTACGCGCACGTGACCTTCTTCTTTAACGGCGGCGTGGAGAAACCCAACGAGGGCGAAGACAGGTACCTTATCCCCTCGCCTAAGGTCGCCACTTACGACTTGCAACCCGAGATGAGCGAGCCCGAGGTAACGGAAAAAGCGCTTGAGCTAATAGCGGGCAAAGGGTACGACGCGATGATGCTTAATTTCGCCAACTGCGACATGGTCGGCCATACGGGCATATTCGAGGCCGCTGTAAAGGCTGTTGCCGCAGTGGACGAGGGCGTTGGTAAAATCGCCGACGCGATAATAGGCATAGGCGGCGAACTCATAATAACCGCCGACCACGGCAACGCCGAGATAATGGTGGATCCCGATACGGACGGCCCCTTCACGGCGCACAGCACCGACCGCGTGCCCGTCATACTCGTGAGCGAAAGGTACAAAAACGCCAAACTCAGGAGCGACGGCATACTCGCCGATATAGCGCCCACCATGCTCTACCTTATGGGCCTGCCCCAGCCGGAAGAGATGACAGGCAAGACGCTTATAGAGAAATAAAAAGAGGGCGGCAACCACCGCCCTTTTTTAATACTCCATCAATACCCTATGTACCTGTCTATGATACTCCCATCCACGGCGTTCACGGTCAGGAAGCTCAGCCTCCCCAGCCCATACGGACCGCGTTCCCATCTCTCGCCCGTTTCGGAATTGTGCAGGTAGCCTATAAAATCCCACACGGGCGTTATAGTGAACTGGTCGAGGTTGTCTTTATCCCGCGCTTGCATCAGGGACAGGCGTATTTCGTCTATTACTAACGTGTCGCCCACGTACGGCGCCTCAACAATGTTAATATCCCCCAACGCAAATTCTTCGGGCGGCATCCATTTGTAAAAATTTATATTTTCGCGGAATATGCCGTACGCATCGTCAAAGCTTATAGATGAAGCCACGTTACTTTCATCTATTGACAGCGGGTTTATCCACCTGAAGAACACCAGGTTGCCTCCCGCGTCGTATTCCATTATGACCTGTTCCGGGATGATGTAGCC
>JAVBSU010000046.1:0-7067 GCA_031556555.1 Christensenellaceae bacterium | reverse complement strand
AAGAGGGCTTTGTGGACCCGTACACAGGCATAACTTCCTACACGAACGGCCTCGGCGAATGCATCGAAAAGGGCAAGGCTTTCATCGGCTGGGACGCGCTCAGGAAGAAGTACCGGGTGCAGGATGGGAATGTCCGGCGGGGCGTGGGCATGGCGGCCTTTTCCTACAAGACGGGGGTATACCCCATCGCCATGGAAACGTCCTCCAGCCGCATAGTATTGAACCAGGACGGCTCGCTGCAAGTCGTGATGGGCGCGACGGAGATAGGCCAGGGCGCGGACACAATCTTCTGCCAGATGGCGGCGGACACCGTGGGCGTTACGCTGGAAAACGTGCACATAGTTTCCACACAGGACACGGACACGGCCCCCTTCGACCCCGGGGCTTACGCATCCCGTCAGGCTTACGTTTCGGGCATGGCGCTAAAGAAAACCGGTGAGCTCTTAAAGCAGCGCATACTCGACTACGCCGAATACTTACTCAAGCGTCCGGCAGGCGGGATGGATCTCGTCATGGGCGAAATAGTCGACGCCGTGACCGGAGAAGCCGTAATGCCGCTCTCCGAACTCGCCACTGAGGCTTTCTACAGCCTTGAGAACTCCGTTCACCTTACGGCCGAGACGACAAACCAGTGCAAGTCCAACACTTTTTCCATGGGCGTTTCCTTCGCGGAGATCGAAGTGGACATGGCAATGGGTAAAATCGAAGTGCTGCGCATAATAAACGTACACGACTGCGGAATGCTCCTTAACCCGCAATTAGCGGCCATGCAGGTGCACGGCGGCATGAGCATGAGCCTCGGTTACGGCATGAGCGAGCAGCTCGTCTTCGACGAGAAGACGGGCAAGCCCCTGAACGGCAACATGCTGGATTACAAGCTCATGACCGCCCTCGACACTCCCGACCTCGCGGCGGAATTCGTGGAACTCAATGACCCCACCGGCCCCTTCGGCAACAAATCGCTGGGCGAACCGCCCGCGCTGCCCGCCGCCCCGGCTGTCAGGAACGCGCTTTTCAACGCCACAGGCGTCGCGCTTGACCGTATACCCATGACGCCTGAAAGGCTGATAGCCGCCTTCAAGGCAGCCGGCCTCATTTGAAAGGGGGAGAGCGAATGTACGATATTTCAAAGCTGTACGAAGCAAAATCTTTATACGATGCCCTGGGACTGCTGAAAAAACATCCGGCGGCGCGCGTCATAGCGGGCGGAACCGACCTTCTCGTAAAGATCCGCGAGGGCAAACTAAGCGGCATTGAGTGCGTCAGCATACATAAGCTCGACGAATTGCGCGGGGTGAGCGTAGACAGGAACGGCACGATAGAAATACGCCCGCTGACCAGCTTTTCGCACATAGCGGCGGATTCAACCATAAACAAATACATACCCGTGCTCGCCGAGGCCGTGAGCCTTGTGGGCGGCCCGCAGATACGCAACATGGGCACAATCGGCGGCAACGTGTGCAACGGCGCGACCAGCGCGGACAGCGCGTCCACGCTATTCGCTTACGGCGCGGAACTGGAGCTGACCGGCTCCGGCGGCAGGCGCACGCTGCCAATCTCAGAGTTTTACCTGGGGCCGGGCAAAGTCGCGCTTGAGCCTTCCGAGCTCCTGACCATGATCAGGATAAAGCGGGACAGCTACAAGGATTACCATGGCAAATACATGAAGTATTCCATGCGCCGCGCCATGGATATCGCCACGCTGGGCTGCTGCGTTATCTGTAAACTGTCGGAAGACAAGAAGTTCTACACCGACGTGCGCATAGCCTACGGCGTCGCGGCCGCCACCCCCATGCGCTGCGATAAAGCCGAAGCCTGCGTGATGGAGCAATTGACTACCACCGAAGCGGTGGGCCGCTTTGTGGACATGGCGTTAACGGAAATAACGCCGCGTTCATCCTGGCGCGCGTCAAAGGAACTCAGGATGCAGGTGGCCGCGGAGCTCGCCCGCCGAGCATTGACGGAAGCCACGGTAAGGGCCGGAGGTGAGATATATGGATAAAGTTCGCGTAAAGTGCGTCATTAACGGCAAAAGTGTGGAAAACTACGTCGACCCCCGCGCCTCGCTGGCGGATATGCTGAGGGGCGATTACCAGCTGACAAGCGTCAAAAAGGGCTGCGAGGCCGGTGAATGCGGAGCGTGTACCGTAATAATCGACGGCGAGACGATAAATTCCTGCCTTCACCTGGCCGTCTGGGTGGACGGCAGGGAAATACGGACTACCGAGGGCCTCACCACTGCCGATGGCGGCATAACGCCCATCCAGCAGGCATTCATAGACGAAGGCGCCGTGCAGTGCGGTTTCTGCACGCCCGGCTTCATAATGTCCGCGACCGCCATAATAGAAAGCGGCAAAGACTACACCCGCAAGGAAATACGGCGGCTCCTCTCCGGCAACATGTGCCGCTGCACCGGCTACGAAAATATAGTGAACGCGGTCGAGAAATCGATGAAGAAGTGATGTGCGTACCTCCGGCGGCTTAAGGCTCCGCCTTAAGAATCCGCAATGGGCGGTCGCCCCTTGACCCGGCTCACTTTGCCACCAAAAGTATAACGCGTTTTGGAGATTCTTAAGAACCCTTTTTTGGCGTTAGCAAAAAGGTTCTTAAGCCGCCGGAGGCATTATATAAACTTACCCTCTAAAACATTGTAAACACCTTTGGATGTTACCCTAACCTCTGGTATCACTGGTAGACTGAAAAACGACAGGCGTATCATGGGGTCGCTTTCCTGCGGCACTCCCAGTTTTTCCAGCGCACGCAGGAACGCCTTTTGCTCGTCCGCGAGTTCTTCGTACGGCCGCAGGCTCAAAAGGCCGCACACGGGCAGCTCGACCCGCGCCAAAACCTCCCCGCCACGCACCAGGACGTAGCCTCCGCCCTGCTCTTTTAACGCGTCGAGGCACAGGCGCATGTCAGCGTCATTTGTACCTATCACGGCAACGTTGTGCGAGTCGTGCGCAACTGTCGAGGCCACCGCCCCTTCACGCAGCCCGAAATTCTTGACTATGCCGATGCCGACGTGGCCGGTGGCGTGGTGGCGCTCCACGCTGGCAAGCTTGGCGTAACCAGCGCCGGGCGTGAACCATCCGTCCCTTTCGGGTACGCGTTCATACGTGAGCCGCGTTGTCAATTGGCCCTCTTCCATTTCTATCACAGGCATTTTGCCATTAACGCGCAGCTTGAAACCGCCCTCGTCCATTGTAGCAAAATTAACTGAATTTAAAAAAGCCGGGGGCGCGTCCACGCCCTCGATCTTTATTTGTTTTATATTCTTGCCCATTACGAACACGTCGACCGGCTGGAAGTCCACAAGGTCACGGAATAGCACCATGTCGCCGTCGTAGCCGGGAGCTATGGCTCCCTTGCGCGACAGGCCGTAAGCCTCGGCCGCGTTCCTGCTGGCCATCCTGACCGCGGCAGCCGCGGGCATCCCCGCTTCCACCGCCATTTTTGCTATGTGGTTTATGTGGCCTTCAGCCAGGATGTTCTCCGTGTGCTTATCGTCCGTGCAAAACATGAAATTGTCGAGCGGCACATTTTCTTCCGCCAGGCGGCGCATCAGCCCAGCCATCTTGTTCGCGGCTGAGCCCACCCGCAGCAGCACCTTCATGCCTGCGCGGAGCTTTTCCATTACCTCACCGTACTCGTAGGCTTCGTGGTCGGTCTCAGGCCCTGCTATTATATAAGCGTTGAGCGCGTTCCCCGAAAGCCCGGGCGCATGGCCGTCTATGGGCAGGCCGGTGAACACGCCTATCTTTTTTATAGCGTCCATATCACAGGCCACAACGCTGGAAAAATCCATCACTTCACCCAGCCCGCTGACTGTGCCTTCATAGTAAAGCGCGACGGCGTCCTCGTTGGTCAACGGAGTTCCGTTTTCCTCAAAAAATGTGCAGGGGACAGCCGAAGGGAACATATAACTTACGTGCAGGCCGATCTTCTTTGAGCAGCGCTGCATGAAGCGTATGCCGTCCATCCCGGCCACGTTCGCTATCTCGTGAGGGTCGGCGATAACCGACGTCGTTCCGAATGGCAGTACTATGCGCGCGAATTCGGGCGGGCAGGACATGGACGACTCTATGTGCACGTGGCTGTCTATAAAGCCGGGCGCGAGGTATGCCCCGCCGCAGTCGTACGTGTTCTCGCAGCCGTACTTCCCAAGGCCGATTATTGTTTCCCTGTAAAGCGCGACGTCGCAGTGTATTATCTCTTCGCTGAACACGTTCACAACATTGGCGTTCTTGAGCACAAATGTCGGCTGTCCGTCCCGAGCCGCCGTTATACGGTTTATCAAGCCCTGCGTCTTCAACTGCGTTCCTTTCTGCCTCCGGCGGCTTAAGAACCTCCAAAAATCCGTTTTGGTGGGCGAACGAAGTGAGCCGGGGTCTGGGGAACTTGTTCCCCAGCGGGCGCGGGCGGAACCCGAAAATCACTTATTTTTTCCTCTCGTACGGCGTATCCGCCAGCGGCAGGCTTGTCCGCTCCACGCCGTCGAATGCTTCGTATGCGGCGGCCACTGCCGGCGGAGTGGGGATGGAGCATATCTCGCCTATGCCCTTTGCTCCCAGCGCGGGGCCGCCCGTGTCTTTGCCTACTATTATAGCTTCAATGTCCGGCGTGTCAACTGAGCGGAAAAGGCCCAGCGTGCCGAACTTTGCTTTGGGCACGCAATCCTCGAGCGGGTAACGCTCCGTCAGCGAGTAACCCAGCGACATCGTTACCCCGCCTTCTATCTGCCCCTCTATGCTTATTGGGTTTACGGCCGCGCCCACATCGTGCGCCGCCACTACTTTTTTGAGCCTGCCTCCCTCATCCAGTATAACCATATGTGTGGCGTAGCCGTAGGCGACGTGGCTCACGGGGTTTGGCTTGTCCGAACCCATTTTATCGGTGACGCTCATGTACTCGCCGTAGTATTCCCTTCCCTCCAGCGCCGCGAGGCTTTCGTTCCCGAGATCCTTCCCGAGCTCCTCCGCCGCGCGCCGTGCCGCCTCTCCTGTAAACACAGTCTGCCTCGAGGCCGTCGTGTTTCCGGACTTAGGGGCAAGCGCGGTATCCGGCGCGTCGTGTACAATAAGTTCGCCCGGCAATCCCGTCGTCTGGCTCACGATTTGCAGCATCACCGTTCCCAGGCCCTGCCCTATGCATGCGGCGCTGCTTCTCATATGCACTTTGCCGTCCTCTACGACCAGCCTGCACCTGCCAGTGTCCGGTATGCCTACGCCGAGGCCGCTGTTCTTCATTGCGCAGGCTATCCCCGCGTACTTTTCGCTCTCATAGACATCTTTGACGGCGTCCAGCGTCTCGACCAGCATTGTGCTTTCGTCGGCTATCTGTCCGTTAGGCAGCACCTGCCCCGGCCTTATAGCATTTATATAACGTATTTCGAACGGGGTTAAACCGGCCATTTTAGCCAGGCGGTCAAGGTTTCGCTCGGTCGCGAAGCAGCTCTGCGTCACTCCGAAGCCCCGGAAAGCGCCTGCGGGCGGGTTGTTCGTATACACAGCCTTGCCGTCTATGTCTATGTCCTGGTAATTGTACGGCCCGGCCGCGTGGGTGCAGGCGCGTTGCAGCACAGGCCCGCCCAGCGAGGCGTAAGCCCCGGTGTCCGACACTATGACGGCCTTCATTGCCGTAAGCCTGCCATTCTCGTCGCAGGCGGTGGTGAGTTCTATCTCCATGGGGTGCCGTTTTGGATGGACAGCTATGCTCTCCGCGCGGGAAAGCGCGAACTTGACCGGCTTTTGCAGCAAATACGCGAGCAGTGAGGCATGCTGCTGCACGCTCATGTCTTCCTTGCCGCCGAAGCCGCCGCCCACAGTCTTGGCGATTACCCGCACCTGTTCCCGTTCAAGGCCCAGCATGTCCGCGCACTCGTGCTGTGTCTGGTATATCCCCTGGTCGCCCGAATATATGAGAACCCCTTCGCCGTCCGGCATTGCCAGCGCGCACTCGGGTTCCAAAAAAGCGTGCTCGGTAAACGGAGTGCTGTACTTCCGCGTGACTACGTACTTTGAATTCTTGATTTTCTCTTCAGCGTTGCCCCGCACAAGATGCTCGTGGGCCAGTATGTTTCCGCTCTCGTGAAGGGCAGGAGCGCCTTCCGCCATGCCTTCTTTGGGAGAACGCACCGGCTGGAGCTCCTCGTAGCCTACCTCCACCAGCGCTTTCATCTCATTCAAACCGGCTTTGGTTCTAGCCGCCAGCAAGACTATGGCGTCGCCCACGTAACACGTGGTTTCGCCTATGCCGACAAGCACCGGCCAATCCTGCTTCAAATGGCCTATATTGCGCTTTCCCGGCACATCTTTTGCGAGGACGGCCGCCACGAATTCAGGGTGCTCCTCCGCTTTGGAGACGTCTATGCCCTTTACGATGGCGCGAGGGTACGCGCTCCTCACCGCGCCGCCGTACACCATCCCGTCAACGAACATATCTCCCACATATTCGGCTGTCCCAAGGGTTTTAGCTTTCGCGTCCACGCGCGGCAGCAGCGTTCCCAGGCGCGAGTCCGTCTCCTCATCCAACGGCAGGTTTCCGGCGAATATCCTGGCGGCAAGCAGTATCGCTTCCTCGATCTTCTTGTAGCCCGTGCAACGGCAGATGTTGTTCTTTATGGCCAGCTTCACCTGCTCTTTATCCGGCGTTGGCGTAACGTCTATCAGCGCTTTGGCGCACATCACCATGCCCGGTATGCAAAAGCCGCACTGCACCGCTCCGCACACCGCGAAAGCGTGTGAGTATACTTCCTTTTCGCGTTCTGTAAGGCCTTCCACCGTTATGACGTTCTTGCCTTCCATTTTGCCGGTCTTGAGCACGCAGGCTTTGCGCGCCTGGCCGTCCACTATAACCGTGCAAGCGCCGCACGCGCCTTCCGCGCAGCCGTCCTTGACGGACAGGCACCTAAGGCCGTCGTGCAGAAAGTCCATCAGGCTCTTGTTTTCCCCGCAGAAAACCTCTGCCCCGTTCACGTAAAATTTGCTCATATCGTTCACCCTTTCAGATTTCGAGCGCTGTCCGTCCCCGGCAAAGGCTATGGCTTTGGGATACGGGTTGGGGGAGGC
>JAVBSU010000006.1:0-6707 GCA_031556555.1 Christensenellaceae bacterium | reverse complement strand
AGGTACCCATGCAGCCCGTCTCCATTATGACCGCCTTGTCGCTTAAACCGAAATCGTCCAGCGCCAGCGCGACCGCTTTTTCAATCTCCGCGCAGTTCGAGCTTACGCAGCCCGCGCCGCCGCATACCAATATGCGGTAGTCGCGCGCTTCCATCCGCCGGTTGTACTCGTCTTTTATTTTCGTCAGGTCGGCTATTCCGTTGATTTTCATATCGCTACCCCCTTTCTTAAAATTCTGACAGTATCTTGTCAAGTTTGTTCACGTTTACCTGCTTATAGACGGCGTCGTCTATCATCATTGCCGGCGCGAGGCCGCACGAGCCGATACAGCGCGCCACCTCCAGCGTAAACTTTCCATCGGCCGTCGTGCCTCCGAGTTCCACCCCGAGCTTGTTCTTAAGGCCTTCCACAACTCCCTTTCCGCCCCGCACATAGCAGGCGGTCCCGAGGCAGACCCTTATGGTGTGCTCGCCTTTGGGTTCGGTTGAGAAAAACGAATAGAACGAGACCACCCCGGATATCTCCGACAGCGGTATGCCCATCTCCCTGGAAATAAAGACCTGCACCTCCGTAGGCAGGCAGCCGTAAATTTCCTGCGCCAGATGCAAAACCTGTATAAGGCTGCCGTCCTTGTCCTTGTACAAGTCGATGACGTTTGCAATTCTTTCCAACGCCTTTTCGTGCTCTGTGCCTTCGCAGGTGCACTGTTGTTCCATAGTGCTCATAGTTTCCTCCTTTCCGACAACTCTCTCTTTAGTTTTTAATTGAAATAGTGTAAGAAATGTTCCTGTGAGCTTAGTATATTATAAAGATGTCAGGAAAAATTGATTATTTAACAGGGATTTTTGCAGTTTTCGCGCTAATTTTGATGAGTTTAGCACACTTTCATCACATTTTCATCATAATTAAACCAAAAAAAGATTGTGCGCAACTACGCACAATCTTTTTTGCTTATATAATTAATGTAGCTTAGACGACGAGTATGTTTTTTGCGTCCTCGCCTCTTATCGAAAGCTCGTAGCCCCTGACCGTGACTTCTATGGGATCACCAAGCGGAGCCAGCTTCCTTACAAAAATCTCCGTACCTTTTGTTATGCCCATGTCCATTATCCGCCGTTTGACGGCGCCTTCGCCCATAACACGCCTAACGGTGGCAACTTCGCCCATGGATATGTCTTTTAAATTCCGATCCATGCTTTTCCTTTCAAATACCTCAGACAACTATGCGGCGCGCCAGCTCTTTATCCAGAGCAACCCGTGTGTCTTTTACGCAAACTATCATGTTGCCGCAGTTTTCGGCAACGACCTTTACAAACTCTCCCGGAACGAAACCAAGGCTGGACAAAAACCTCTTAGTGTCGTCCTTGCCGCCAATTTTCTTTATTGTTGTCTCTTTTCCCGAAGGAAACAGTGTCAACGGCATATTTTTCTCCCCTTTCATCCGTCCCGCCCATGAATCGCGGGAACCCCCATTGCGCATTATTGAGTAAGCCGTGGCTTACTTTTAAATAAAGTTTACCATGGCTAACTCCGCTTGTCAACACCCTGTACAAAATAATACGAAAAATAATGCAGGTCAATAAAAGGGGTTAATTAAGCTGGATTTCCGCGCCTTTGCACTTGAGAAAACAAATGTTTTGTGTTATACTAATTCTCTATTAAAAACACACTAATATTTGTGAGGATTTCTTTCAAAGCGCAATGCGCGGGCGTAGCAGCGCTATGTCAATTATGCGCAACGCGTCGATTCGGACGAAAGGCCACAAAGATAGGGTGGATTTATAAGGAATTAGTAGCAACTAAAAACAAATCCAAACGGGGAGGAGCCTTTAAGTGCACGAATCGGGAGAGAACTACCTTGAGACAATACTTGTCTTAAAAACAGACCATGAGCATGTGCGCTCTATAGACGTAGCCAATAAGCTCGGATTCTCAAAACCGAGTATAAGCCGCGCCATGGGCATTTTGAAGGACACGGGCCTCATCGATATAGACCAGAACGGCTGGATAGAATTCACCCCCGAGGGTCGCGACAAAGCTGAAAGCATATACGAGCGCCACCGCCTGATAACAAAATTCCTGGTGCACACCTTAGGAGTGGACGGCGAAGTCGCCGACCAGGATGCCTGCCGCATAGAGCACGTCATAAGCCAGGAAAGCTTCGACAAGATACGGGAAATAGCTGAAAATATTTAAAAAAACTTCTTGACACAAGCAAAGCATAGTGTTAATATAAATTTGCAGTTAGCATACACTAACTTAAAAGCGTGGAACCCCCTCGACAGACTCCACACTTTTTATTTGAAATAGTGGTTAGCCTATGCTAATGTTCCTGATTCAAACCATATATAGACCTGAGGGCGCGATCGATAGTCGCGCCCTCCTCCATTTTTTACGGCAACCCGCTAAATCCCGCTTAAAAGTTGACGATATATGAAGTGAAACATACCAACTGCCATTTGTACGCGAACAAACAGCAGGCTGAATCGAAACTTCGCAAGACAAGGAAGTAGAAATTTCAGAAGAGTGACGCATGTACATATTGCATTATACGCGAGCGTTTCTGTAATTTCGCTGACGCAGTAAGCCCGAAGGGTGGTTGCGGAGTTCTCGGGCAGCCTGAAGGAGGTACCATGAGCATATACGTGGATTCAAATAGTTATGTAAACTTCAGTGACAATGAAAACTTTCAAAAGGGCCTTGAGGAAGCGTTGGAAGAACAGGAAAAGTTCGCCGAGGTGCTGGAAAGGTATGACGCTTTGCAGGAAACCCCGGAGGAGCGCGCCGCACGCAACAAAGCGGAGGCGCAGGCCGCCAGGGACAGAAGGGAGTTTCAAACCAAACTTAATGAACTACAGGGACTTATCGCGGAATTAAAGCGCAAACTCATAAACAGCGGTTACAGCGACGATGTTCAGGCCGAACTTTCCGCCGCGCAGAGTAAGCTTTACTGGCTGGTGGTAGGACTTCACGTTTGACACGGGGCGGTAAAAATATTCCGGCTTGCGCTGAAGGTTTTTTAAGGCGCACCGCCGCTATTCCTAAGAGGAATACGCTTCGTCAACTACTCTTATTATTTCGTCTATCCACATGCCCGAATCACGGGCGTCCAAAGTGGCCTTTTTGAAGGCGTCGACAATCTGGCGGCGCTTCATTTCCCTTATGGCGTCCGAGTTGTCCGCTACGTAATCGCCCTTGCCCACTATCGAATAAATAAGCCCCTCGCTCTCTAAAATCATGTAAGATTTTTGCACGGTGTTAGGGTTCACCTCAAGCTCCCTCGCGAGGTTTCGCACGGACAGGAGTTTTTCGTGGGCATGGATCTTGGATGCCAGAATAAGGTACTTCAGCCGGCTTACTATCTGCTGATAGACAGGTTCGTTTGATCTCATGTCGAGTTTTATCATAAAACTTACCTTCCCGGGGACATGTAGTATTAGAATATCTGTTATATCTACCACATATTGTATGGCATGGGGCAAAAAATGTCAATACCACCGTGCATAAAAAATTGTAAATTTTGCGGCTTTTTGCGTTGGCGCGCGCGTCCCTCTATATTATAATGTAATACATATTAAAATATAAAATAGTATGCTATAATTAATTCAATACTTAGTCTAAGGAGGCATATGATTATGCAATACTCGAAGGAAGTAGAGGAAATGGCCTGCGTTAAAAAAGGTCCCAATCACGGACCCGCACCCATCCCCGAGGAAGGCAAATGGGTAAAGTCCAAGCAGATAAGCGATATCAGCGGACTGACGCACGGCGTTGGCTGGTGCGCGCCGCAGCAGGGCGCATGCAAGCTTACGCTCAACATCAAGGACGGCATTATAGAAGAAGCTCTGGTGGAGACGATCGGCTGCTCGGGCATGACGCACTCCGCCGCCATGGCGGGTGAGATAATTGTTGGGAAAACGCTGCTTGAGGCGCTCAACACCGACCTCGTCTGCGACGCGATAAACACGGCAATGCGCGAACTCTTCCTGCAAATCGCCTACGGCAGAACCCAGACGGCTTTCTCCGAGGGCGGCCTGCCTGTGGGCGCCGGGCTTGAAGACCTAGGCAAAGGACTGGCTTCGCAGGTGGGAACGATATTTTCCACAAACGCCAAAGGCGCCCGTTACCTGAGCCTCGCCGAAGGCTATATACTCGAGCTGGGCCTGGACGCGGACGATGAGATAATCGGCTACAAGTTTGTCCGTATGGGCAAAATGATGGAAGCCATAAGAAATGGCGCGGACCCCGCGGAAGCCTACAAATCCAACATAGGCACTTACGGCAGGTTCGACGAAGCGGTCAAGTACATCGACCCGCGCAAAGAATAGAAGGAGGGCGCCACATATGAGCATAACATTCGAAAGTTACGAGAGAAGGATACCGCAGATTGAAAAGTGCATGGCCGAATTCGGCTTCAATTCTCTCGAAGAAGTAAGGGATTACGCGCTTGGTAAAGGCGTTGACACAGACGCCATAGTGCGCGGCATACAGCCTATCGCCTTTGAGAACGCTGTTTGGGCGTATACCCTGGGCGCGGCCATAGCCTTAAAGAAGGACTGCAAACGCGCCAGCGACGCGGCCCGCGCGCTGGGTATCGGCCTTCAGGCTTTCTGCATACCGGGCAGCGTTGCCGAGCAGCGCCAGGTTGGCATCGGGCACGGCAACCTCGCCGCGATGCTCCTTGAAGAAGACACCCGGTGCTTCTGCTTTTTGGCGGGGCACGAATCTTTCGCGGCCGCGGAAGGCGCCATCGGCATAGCGAGGACCGCCAATAAGGTCAGGACTCAGCCGCTCCAGGTCATCCTTAACGGCCTTGGGAAAGACGCCGCGCAGATCATATCCCGCGTGAACGGCTTCACCTACATGGACACCGGCTACGACTACTCCACAGGCGAGCTCAACGTTGTGTTTGAAAAGCCCTATTCAAACGGCGAGAAGGCCAAAGTGCGCTGCTACGGAGCGGACGATGTTTCGGAAGGCGTGGCCATAATGAAGCGCGAGGGAGTTGACGTATCCATAACGGGCAACTCCACAAACCCCACACGTTTCCAGCATCCCGTCGCCGGAACGTACAAAAAGGGGGCTATGGAAAACGGCAAGAAGTATTTCTCCGTGGCGTCGGGCGGCGGCACGGGCAGGACGCTTCACCCGGACAACATGGCAGCGGGCCCCGCCTCTTACGGCATGACGGACACGATGGGCAGGATGCACGGCGACGCGCAGTTCGCCGGTTCGTCCTCAGTGCCCGCGCACGTCGAGATGATGGGCCTTATAGGCATGGGCAACAACCCTATGGTTGGCGCGTCGGTCGCGGTGGCCGTCGCTATAGAACAGGCGCTCAAGGGCTAATACTAATTCCAACCTAAACAGACCTTTCAAATTGGAATTAGTATAACATAGTTTATTTATCATACGATAGACAAAAGGGCGTGCCACTTTGAGGGCCGCCCTTTAGTTATATCGCACGTTATAGGGGAGCATCGCCATCTTTCAGGTGCTTATCGAGTTCATCAAACATTTTATATTCATCTACGGGCTTTGCGATGTGTCCATTCATCCCCGCGCCGAGCGCCCTCTTTACGTCCTCGTCGAAAGCGTTCGCAGTCATCGCGACTATGGGCACGGTCTCGGAGTTGGGCTTCCCGCATGAGCGTATCGCGCCGGTGGCCGCGTAACCGTCCATCACGGGCATCTGAACATCCATGAGTATAAGGTCAAACTTCCCAGGGCTCTCACAGAAGAGATCCACAGCTTCCCGGCCGTTCCCCGCTTCGGTAATCTCGACTTCAGATTCCTCCAAAAGCAGTTTTACGATCTCGCGGTTTACGGCTATATCTTCCACCAGCATTATGCGCTTGCCCGGGTATTTTGGTATGGATTCCCTATCTACCTCCGTTGCGGCCGCTTTCGCTCCGACTTCCGTTTCAGCTTTTTGCGCCGCCTTAAGCAAAACGTCAAAGGTAAAAGCGCTTCCCTCTCCCAAAACGCTCGTAACGTTTATGCCGCCGCCCATCATTTCCACGATGCGCTTTGATATGGCCAGCCCCAGCCCCGTGCCTCCAAATCGCTTTGTTATGCTGCTGTCCGCCTGCTGGAAGGACTGGAACAATTTCTCCTGCTGCTCGGCTGATATGCCTATGCCCTCATCCTCGACGGAGAACTGTATCCGCGCACAGTCCCCCTCCATCCCTTTTAACCCGGCGCTGAAGCGTATTTTTGAGCCTTCGCCGGAGAATTTCACCGCGTTCGACAATAGGTTTATGATAACCTGCGTCAGGCGCGTAGGGTCGCCCACAAGCTCTTTGGGGACATCATCCGCAATATTTATTATCAGCTGCTGGTTCTTTTCCGCTGTGCGCACCGATATAACGCTCATTATACTGTGTATGATGGCATCGAGGTTGAAGTGCTCGCTTACTAGCTCAAGCTTTCCGGACTCGATTTTGGAAAAGTCCAGTATGTCGTTTATGATGTTAAGAAGATGGCCGGACGAAGCTCTAGCCGTGGCTATGCAGTTTTGGATCTTGCCGATATCGTCCGAAGAGGAGGCTATTTTCAGCATCCCTATCACCGCGTTCATAGGCGTCCTGATCTCGTGGCTCATGTTGGACAAAAACAGGCTCTTCGCCCTGCTCGCCTCATCCGCGGTGTTAAGGTCCCTTTGCATGGCCACAAGGCGCGCGTTCTTTTTACGCACCGCCGCGACC
>JAVBSU010000074.1:0-6086 GCA_031556555.1 Christensenellaceae bacterium | reverse complement strand
GGCGTGCGGCAGCCCGCTTCCGGAGAATATGGGCAGCTTCTGCCCCCTTACCAGCGTATTGAGGCCGTCTATCGCGCTTATGCCCGTCTGTATGAATTCCTCGGGGTACGTCCTCGCCGTGGGGTTCATGGGGAGGCCGTTTATATCCATGCGCTTTTCGGGGATTATGTCAACGCCGTCGTCTATGGGGTGGCCCATGCCGTCGAACACGCGGCCCAGCATGTCTTCGGAAACGCCCAGCTCTATGCCGTGCCCTAAGAACCTCACCTTGCTGTTCTCGAGGTTTATGCCCGCGCTGTTTTCAAAAAGCTGCACGAGCGCGTTCGACCCGTCTATCTCAAGAACGCGGCAACGCCTTATATCGCCGTTGGCAAGCTCGATTTCGCCAAGCTCGTTGTAGGTGACGTCCGCAACGTCCTGAACCATGACCAGCGGCCCCGCCACTTCCTGTATTGTGCGGTATTCTCTAGGCATTATACTTCCTCCTCCGTTTTAAGATGAGAAATCTCATCCTGCATTTCCGCATAAACGCTATCGTATTCCTTGGCCACTTCGTCTTCCATGACGTATTTTATCCTGCCTATCCTCTCACGCACGGGCAGCGCCGACAATTCGTCTATGTCCGCGCCCTTCTGAAGGGCTTTGGCTCCGAGGTCGTAGTAGGCCAGAACCAATCTTAACATGTAGTGCTGTTTTACAAGGGACGTGTAGGTGTCCACGTCGTGGAAGGCGTCCTGGTGCAGGTAGTCTTCACGTATGGAACGCGCGGCCTCAAGTTTCAAACGGTCGCCGCTCGAAAGGGCGTCCATGCCGACGAGCTTCACAATCTCATCAAGCTCGGCCTCTTCCTGAAGGAGCTCCATTATCCTTATCCTCAACTGGCTCCAGTCTTTTGCCACGCTCTTGTCCATCCACTCGTCCAGCGTGTCGAGGTAGAGGGAATAGCTTGTCAGCCAGTTTATGGCTGGGAAATGGCGGCTGTACGCCAGCGCCGAATCGAGGCCCCAGAATACTTTGACTATCCTCATCGTGGCCTGTGAGACAGGCTCCGAGATATCACCGCCGGGAGGCGAGACCGCGCCTATTATACTGAGCGCGCCCCTCCTGCCCTCACTGCCTTGCGATACGACAACGCCCGAGCGCTCGTAAAAGCTGGCGAGGCGGCTGCCGAGGTATGCCGGGTAGCCTTCCTCACCGGGCATTTCCTCAAGGCGTCCGGACATTTCACGGAGCGCCTCCGCCCAACGGGATGTGGAGTCGGCCATCAGCGCCACGCTGTAGCCCATGTCCCTGAAGTATTCCGCGATCGTCACGCCCGTGTAAACCGAGGCTTCACGCGCCGCGACGGGCATGTCGGAAGTGTTGGCGATCAGCACCGTCCTCTCCATTAATGTCTTGCCCGTCTTGGGGTCTTTTATGTGCGGGAACTCGTTGAGAACGTCCGTCATTTCGTTCCCGCGCTCACCGCAGCCGATGTACACGACTATCTCGGCGTTAGTCCACTTTGCGAGCTGGTGCTGCACGACCGTTTTGCCGCTGCCGAAAGGCCCGGGGACGGCCGCGACTCCGCCCATCGCTATGGGGAAGAGCGTGTCTATTACCCTCTGGCCGGTAACGAGCGGCTCGGTGGGAGGCAGCTTTTGCTTGTACGGGCGTCCGCGCCTGACCGGCCACTTCTGCATCATGGTAAGCGGCATATCTTTGCCGTCCTTGCCCTTGAGCGTGCACACGGTTTCCTCAATGGTGAACTCGCCCGCTTTTATGTCTTTTACTTCGCCCATAACGCCGGGCGGAACCATTACCTTGTGCAGCACGACGTCGGATTCCTGTACCGTGCCCAGGATATCCCCGGCCACGAGTTTGTCTCCCGCCTTGGCCACAGGCTCGAACTTCCACTTTTTCGAGCGGCCGAGCGCGGGCACTTCTATGCCGCGTTCGAGGTTTGTGCCTATTTTGGCTTTGATAGCGTCCAGCGGGCGCTGTATGCCGTCGTATATGCTCCCAATCAGGCCGGGCCCGAGCTCAACGCTCAACGGGCTGCCCGTTGAGGTGACTTCTTCCCCCGGCCCGAGGCCGGACGTCTCCTCGTAGACCTGTATAGACGCTTCGTCGCCGTGCATCTCTATTATCTCGCCCACCAGGCGCTGCTTGCTGACGCGCACGACGTCAAACATGTCGGCGTCCCGCATTCCCGTCGCTATGACCAGTGGGCCCGAAATCTTTTTAATCAACCCAGTACTTTTTTTCATGTCTGATCTCCCATCTTGTACGATTGCACAACGGCGCTATTTCCCGTCGTTGAATATTATATCCGAACCGACCGCCTGCTTAACGTAATTGCTCAGCGTCGTTATACCGAAGCCCCCGGCTCCGGAAAGCGACGGTATGGGCACCACGGCAGGCATTATCGCGTTTTCGTAGCGCTCGTATTCGTCACGCATTTTTTCAAGAAAAGTCTCCGTGACAAAGACTATTCCATACTGCCCGTTGTCGAGCTCCCTAAGCTTCTTCTTCGCTTCCTCAACGCTCTTTACCGGGAATGTGTCCATGCCGAGGGCGGAAAAGCCGCAGATGCTGTCAAAATCGCCTATAACGCCTATCCTATACATACATATCACGCAGCCTTTCTTTGAGGATGTTTTTCGGTATATGGTTCATAAGGCCGTAAAGGACTATCCTGACAGCCTGGAGCTCGGCTTTTTTGCCAAAAAGATAAGCCAGCAAAGGTTCGAACCCGAACGAGTTGTGCTGGGCCGACTTTACAAAATCCATGAGCTTGTTGTCCGACCATTTTTCAAAATCGCTTATGGACTTCTGCGCCGCCTCGGCGCCGTCGTCAAAGCCGTTTTCCACGAAGGACGCCATCAGCGACTGCATGTCCTGCGCGGCTTCCACCATCTGGTCAGTGTTGAAATCGTTGGTGGGCAGCATAGCCTCCTTTAAAAACGCCTTGTCCTTTTTCTGCAGCACACCTCTTATGAGCATCTTCATGTTAGACAATACCGCCCAAAGGTTCACCCAATCATCCAAAAACTTGTTCTTAGCTTCTTTCGCCGCGCTTTCCATAGCGGAAAACGCCGCCTTGTCGATGATTATCTCCACCTTCTGGCCGTCGCCCGTGCGGGCCAGGGTTTCGTAAGCTTCAATAGCAGGTTTCCTTAATAGCGGCGGGAGTTCCTCGAAGTCTTTTTCAGCGACAGCCCTGTGCACCAGCTTGGGGTCGGTAACGCTGGGGAATATCATGAGTTCCTTCCACGCCGAACCGCTGAACACAGCCTTTAATATGGTTTTCAGGTTCTGGAAATCGTTTTGGTAGAGCAAGACGTCTATGGGCGCTCCCTTGGGGCAGGCTTCGCGGATCTCTCCATACGCCCACTCAAGCTCCGCCTTTAGCATGTTGTCTATTTCCCTCTTGCCTTCGCTGCCCGTCCTCTCCGCATTCCCGTAATTCCTGTCACTGAGGTACTTCACGGCGTCGGAAACATCGGACATATTGAGCATTGCTTCTATATCCGACTGGTCCAGCATTCTGTTTTCCAACATGCGCATGTACGCGACAGAGAACGCAAAACGTGTATCTTTCAAAAAATCACTCCTCGCCTTACTCGCCGATAAAGGCCTTGACAGTATCTTCGAGCAGATTATTATTGGATTCAAAAATGCTGTCGATCGAACAGTTTTGTTCTATTTTGCCGTAGACGATCATAAATCCGTTCGCTATGGCCCCTGTCGGACCTGCGAGTTTTACGGAACCGCCTTTTATCTCCGCGTTGCACTTGGCTATGAAGTCTTTGGGCATACGCTCAAAATCCTTCTGCGCGAGATAGAGCTCCCCCTCGGCCTGCCGGGCGTTTTTCACAAGAACGCCCCTTAAGAAATCAAAATACCCGCCATCGGGCAACGCCTTGATTTTCTCCTTCGCCTTCGCAATGGTATCTTCAATAACCATCCTTTTGGTTTTAAGGAGGGCCTGGCTCCGCTTCTGCCTGTTCTCGGAAGCAAAGCGGCTGTTAACGGCTTCAGTTTCCCGCTTCGCCATATCGGCGTACTTCTGCCGCTCCGCGTCGATGGTCTTCTGCGCGCCGCCGGCTATGGACTGCGCCTCGGCCTTCGCCTGCGCCAGTATGTCTTCCGCCTTTTTTTCCGCTTCTTTTACTATGGTATCAGAAATTTTATCAAGTCCGCTCATACCTTCACCCTCAGGCTCCCATCGCTTTAAGCACGTTTATAACGAGCAGGAAGGATACGATGAATGCCAACAGGGCGTAAAGCTCGACCAGCGAGGCGGAAACAATTGCCTTGCCGCCTTCTTCAGGCTTCTTTGCTATGATATTTACGCCAGACGCGCACACCCTGCCCTGAGCTACTGCCGAAATAAGTCCCCCAATGCCAATCGGTATACCGGCCGCCAAAAACGCCAGTCCGGTCGAGGCATCCGGGGCGCTTCCACCAAGGATACCGCAGTTGAGCATTATCATTATGCCGACTATGAGTCCGTAGAGGCCCTGTGTGCCGGGCAGTAGCTGCATTACGAGCAGCCTGCCGAACTTGCTGGGGTCAACTATTACCACGCCGGCAGCCGCTTCCGACGCTATTCCAACGCCCAGCGCCGAACCCACGCCCGAAAGGCCTACCGCAATGGCAATACCTACTAACGCATAAAACAAACCTAATTCCATAATCACAATTACCTCTTTCTCGTATTTTTCCTAATAATTATTTTTCATTCGAAAATTTATAGTACTTGGTGTTCATGGCAAAGGGCGCGAACTTTTTCCCTCCGCCGTCGTAAAACTTGCCGAAGAACTCTACGTACTGCAGCCTGTTCGTATGCACGTACGCGCCCAGCATGTTCAACGCGAAGTTTACAAGATGCCCTAAAACAAACAGGATGACAACCACAACGACCGCCAGCGCGGATTCGCCGAAAAGCAGTTCGCCGAACACCGGCCCCAAAAGGTTGACAACGTTGGCGATAACGCCCGTCGTAAGGCCCAGCGCCATAAGGCGGGAGTACGACAGTATGTCCCCCACGTAGCCGGTGATGTCGTAAATACCCAGTATTCCACCGAAAATCTTCATGAACGGATTCTTGTTGTGGCGGCCGTGCGTGCATACCAATAGTACAACGCCCGCTATGGCTGCCCATATGCCTATGTTCATCACCACGGGATTTGTGACCGCGCCGATCGCCAGCACGCCCACGCCCGCGAGTATGATCATCCACGAGCCCTGGTCGAACACCGCCGCTTTCTTGTCGCCTTCAAGCTTCCACTGCTGGTAAAACTTTATGCCAAGGCCGATTATCACGGTTATGAGGCCCAGCGCTATGGCGAAAATCAGCAGGGTGAGCGGCTCTTTTTGCGGGTCGATCCACAGCGGCTGCAACACTATTTTGCCGTCCGAGAAAGCAGTCAGCGCGTCCCCGAAGAAGCTGCCGTACATAAAGCCCCAGAAGGTAGTGGAAATGCCGCAGAAGAAGAACATTTTGAACATCCCCCGCTTTTGCGGCTCCATGAACTTGCCGAAGCCCAGAAGGCCGCACGCGATCATCAGCATTATGCCGTAGCCAGCGTCCGAAAAGCACATGCCGAAGAATAAATAGTAGAAAAACGCCATGATCGGGTTGGGATCAACATCAAACTTGCCCGGCATGCTGTACGTTTCCGTTATACCTTCAACGGGCGCGACAAAACCGTTGTTCCTGAACGTTTCCGGCGCTTCGTCCACATTCTCCGGCTGCTTCAGCTCAACGTATGTTGTAAACTTCTCCTCAAGCTCTTTCTGCGTTTTTTCGGCATCCGTTTCCAGTATAAAGCCCTCCAGCGCAAAGGTGCTGTTTGTAAGCCCAACTTTGGAGAGCGCCAGGTATTTTTCCTTGCGCAGCTCTACGTGGTCATACAAAAGCTCGATGTCCCGGCGGTACTTGCCGTATTCCTTAAGCTCTTTGGCGTATTCCCCGCTCTTTTCCTCGAGCTCCTTTTTCGCCTGCTCCAAAACTTCCACTTTCTTCCTTGGAACGTGGTGGCTGAGGCTGAAGGAAGGTTCGGATAGCCCGGCCGCCTGCATAAAGGCGAACACCTCTT
>JAVBSU010000057.1:0-16919 GCA_031556555.1 Christensenellaceae bacterium | reverse complement strand
AGGCCCACCGCGCTTATGGCGGCTATCATCACGTTCAGCAGCACAAGGCCCCATGCGTTGCCGCGCGCGCCCTGGTAATCCTTCGCGCCGATGTATTTGCCCGTTATGACAAGCGTGGCGGACGCCGCGCCGTAAGTCACGGACATCATTATCTGGGCTACGTTTGACGTAACGCTTATCGCGGCCAGCGCGCTCACCCCCATCCTCCCTACGATCATCATCTGGGCGGACATGGCGAAAGACCACATCATCTCGTTCACAACAACGGGCAGGGCGATTTTGGCGTAGTCCCTAACGAGCGATCTATCGTTTTTGAGTATGTAAGACATCCTAAGCTTTACGCGAGTTTCGATCTTCGTCGCGTAAAACACAAGTATCACAAACTCTGCGATACGGGCGATTACCGTGCCCACGGCCGCTCCGGCCACGCCCATCTCGGGCGCGCCAAGCTTTCCGAATATAAACATATAGTTGAAGAACACGTTCACAAAGAAGGACACTCCGTAAGTTACCATGGCTATTTTTACCCGCTCGATGTTCCTTACGCAGTTTATGTAAGCCATGTTGAAAGCGGACAACACGTAGGCGAAGCCCACTACCTTTAAGTAAGAGACGCCGTACGGGACTATCGCCTCCTCGTTCGTGTAAATGCGCATTATCTGCTCGGGAAAGATGAATATCAGCGCCGTAACGGCTATGCCAACTATCATCGCCGCTTTGATGGTTATGCCGAAAATCCTGGAGATCGTGTCTATATCCTTCTTGCCCCAGTACTGTGATATCATCACGCCCGCCCCGGACGACAGCCCGAAAATGCACAGCATGAACAGGAAAAACGGCTGGTTTGCCACCGACACCGCCGAAAGCTGTTCTTCCCCCAGCGCGCCCACCATGACCATGTCCATGAACCCCACAGCGTAGTTCAGAACGTTTTGCAGCGCTATGGGCAGCGTTATCGCCAGAAACATCTTTATTACCGTTTTATTTTTTAATATGTTTGCCCTTGCCATAATACACACTCTCTATAAGTCCCGCGCCCGCGCGGACAAGCGGGTTTTCGCACATGTTCCACAGCGCCAGTTTTTTCCGACCGTATTCCGCGACAGCCCGCGCGAACAGTTCTCTGTAATCCTTGTGGCAGAGAATCGCCGGATTCGCCACCTTTCCCTGTTTTATTTTACGATACAGGTCCAGCCACACCAGCCGGTTTTCCCGCACCCCTTCGCGGGCGAGGCGGGTGAAACTGTTTTCGCCGTGCAGCCGGTAAAGATAGTTTGTCCCACCCACGAAAACAGGCTCCGTAACAAGCGCCGCACGTACAAAAAAGTCGTAGTCGTGTACGTATTTGTACGCTTTAAACCCTCCAAGCTCAGCGTATAAACTCTTCTCGAACAGGAGGTTGCCCGTTGATATGGCGGGGTTTTCCGCCGCGGCAGCGAGCAGCGTGAATTCTTTACCGCGCAGTCTGTCCTGTATCGCCTCAAACCGTTCCGCTTCGCCACTCTTGAGGCGCTCTCCCGCGGAATCTATGCATTGCACCTTTGAAAAAGCCAGCCTTGCGTTGCCCATGCGTTCCGCCATTACGGAAAAGCGTTCGGGCTCGTAAAGGTCGTCCGCGTTCAGTATGGCCACGAGTTCGCCGCGCGCCTCGTTTACGCCCCTGTTTATCGCCGCGTGAGCGCCCATATTACGATCGTTATATAACAGCTTCACCCCGCTGAACCGGCTTTCATACTTTGCCTTGATCTCCTTCATAAGAGCGGGGCTGTTGTCGCGTGAAGCGTCGTCAACTATAACAAGCCCAATTGGCCCATAAGTTTGAAAAGCCACGGATTCGACGGCCCGCGGCAGGTAGTTTTCGTAGTTGTACGATGGTATAACAACCGTTATAAGCCGCTCGCTCATAGGAAGCCTGTCTCCTTAAGGTATCTTTTCAGCGCATCGCCGTAGTACGGCAACCGGCTAAAGCCCGCCTCGTCCAGCGACCTCTTTGAAAGGCGCGAATTTTTGGGGCGCGGCGCCGCCGCTTTATACTCGGAAGACGGTATAGGGTTCACCCTCATTTCCTTTCCGCACAGTTCGAATATCTCCTTGGCAAAGCCGTACCAGCTCACGTAACCGTCATTTGGCGCGTGGTAAACGCCGTACGCGCCCGATGAAATAATGTCCAGCGCGCGCTCCGCCGCGTCAACAGTGTACGTTGGCGCGCCCACCTGGTCATTAACAACGCTCACTTCATCGCGTTCCCCGGCCAGCCGCAGCATGGTCTTTACAAAATTAGCCCCGCCCGCGCCGTAGACCCAGCTTATGCGCATGGTGTAGAATTTATCCGTTTCCGCCTCTATCGAACGCTCGCCTAAGAGCTTTGTCTTGCCGTAGGTGTTTATCGGTTCTTTATCGTCACTGGCTTCCCACGGCGTATCCTTGGACATGCCGTCGAAAACATAGTCTGTGGAAAAATAGAGTATTTCAGCTCCCATATCCGCGCACGCGCGCGCGATGTTCGCCGTGCCGAAAGCGTTTACCTTAAGGCAGAGCTCCTGCTCCGACTCCGCCCTGTCCACTGCCGTATAGGCCGCGCAGTGCATAACATGGGTGGGCCGGACGCCCTCCATCATGCGCATAACGTCCCACGCGTCGGTAATGTCGCAGTCGGCTATATCAACGCCGCGGTAATCTATGCCCCGCTCATCAAGCAGTTTTGTTATGTCCCGCCCTAGCTGGCCCGCCGCCCCGGTAACAAGTATTTTCATCTGCCCGCGTACATCCTCTCGTAGTAGCCCTTGTACTCGCCGTTTATTATGTCCTGCCACCAGTCCTCGTGCCCGAGGTACCATTCTATCGTTTGTTCTATACCTTTGTCGAAGGTTGTAGCCGGCTCCCAGCCAAATTCCGCTTTCATTTTGGAAGGGTCGATCGCGTAGCGCAAATCGTGGCCAGCCCTGTCTGTAACAAATGTTATAAGACTTTCCGGCTTGCCGAGGAGCTTCAGTATAGTCTTAACGACATCAATGTTGCTGCGCTCGTTGTGCCCGCCAATGTTATACACTTCGCCCGGCCTTCCCCTGTGGATTATGTCGTCTATCGCGGTGCAGTGGTCCTCAACATACAGCCAGTCGCGCACGTTTTTGCCCTCGCCGTACACGGGCAGGCTTTCGTTTCTGAGCGCCCGGGTTATCATAAGCGGGATCAGCTTTTCCGGAAAGTGCCACGGCCCGTAGTTGTTGGAGCAGCGTGATATCGTTACAGGCAGCCCGAAAGTCCGGTTGTACGCCAGCGCTAAAAGGTCGGCAGAGGCTTTTGAGGCCGAATAGGGCGAAGATGCCACAAGCGGCGTTTCTTCCGTAAAAAACAGGTCGGGCCTCTCAAGCGGCAGGTCGCCGTACACTTCGTCCGTCGAAACCTGGTGGAAGCGCCCCACGCCGTACTCCCTGCATGCGTCCATGAGCACCTGCGTTCCCATGATATTAGCCCGTAGGAACAGTCCGGGATCCTCTATCGATCGATCGACATGCGACTCGGCGGCGAAGTTCACTACAACGTCAAAACCTTCCTTTTCAAACAGTGCAAACACGTCTGCCCTGTCCGCTATGTCGCCCTTTATAAACGCAAAGTGTTCGTTATCCAAAACACCGCTGAGCGTCTTGAGGTTTCCGGCGTAAGTAAGCGCATCCAGCACAGCCACGTCGTATTCCGGGTACTTATCCATAATGTGGAAGACGAAGTTGCTTCCTATGAAGCCCGCTCCGCCTGTCACGAGTATTTTCATCCGTTGTCTCTCTTTCTTGCTATTTTGTTCCGCCTAATTAAGCATTGCCGCTACGTCCATTAACTACCGGGGGTATTGCTCTGGGAGGTTATGCCGGGGAAATTTCGATAGGGGCTACTTGCCAGAGATAGAGGGGGTGGGAGAATGGAGTGTCTCCCACGCTTCTTCTTTGATACTTTCTTCAAAGAAGAAGAAGTATGCTTCCGGGCATTCCTTTGGGGTCAAGGAGCCTACGGCGGATTGTGTTGTTTCGCCTTCGGCGACTCAGGGGCTTCGCCCCTAAGAGCCCCTATAGGGCCACGTTAACACAACATCGTCCGCATTCCATCGTTATTCCGTACGTTCCTTCTTTGCCGCTTTCCTTAAAGAAAAGAGCGGCCGGTTCAAGCTAAAAATTAATATCAGAATCTTTTAACAGCGGGGCTTGCACGTCCTTTTCGGAGAGTATGGGATTTTCCACGTCCCATACAACGCCGATATCCGGGTCATTGTAGCGTATGCTCCTGTCATATTCCGCCGAGTACAGCACGTCGACCTTATACTCTATCTCCACGTCGTCCGTCAGCGTCACGAAGCCGTGCGCGAAGCCCGCCGGTATGAAAAACTGCCGCTTGTTCTCCGCTGAAAGCTCCACCTTCACCCATTGTTTATACGTGGGGGAGCCTGTCCTCAGGTCAACCACGTAATCGTGTATCGCGCCCCGCGTGCACCGCAGCAGCTTCGCCTGCGTGTACGGAGCGTTCTGGAAGTGCAGCCCGCGCAGCACGCCCTTTTGCGCCGAATAGGAATGGTTGTCCTGCACGAAGACGCAGCCGATGCCCAGCGCCTCAAACTTGGGCTTGCTGTAACTCTCCATAAACCAGCCGCGGTGGTCTTTGAAGCAATCCAGGCCGATCAAATAAAGCCCTTCAATGTCGAATTTCGTAAGTTTCATAGCTGCCTTTCTTACAGAACCCTGCCGTCCGCCACGGCTTTAAGGTACGTGCCGTAGGGCGACTTGCCGTATTCCTCCGCGCCCGCGCGGAGTGCGGCAACGTCAATAAATCCTTTGCGGTAAGCGATTTCCTCGGGCGCTGAAATGGCGATGCCCTGCCGCGCCTGCAGCATCTTAACAAACTCAGCCGCGTCTATGAGCGAATCGAATGTCCCGGTATCAAGCCAGGCGAAGCCCCTGCCCATGACCACCACATCCAGCTCGCCGCCGTCAAGGTATAGGCGGTTTAAATCTGTTATCTCAAGCTCGCCCCTCGCGCTGGGAGCAAGGCTCTTGGCGTACTTAACGACCCTGTCGTCGTAAAAGTAAAGGCCGGTTATGGCGTAGTTGGACTTGGGCTCTTTCGGCTTTTCCTCCACGGAAACCGCCCTGCCGCCCTTGTCGAACTCAACAATGCCGAAGCGCTCGGGATCGTCAACATAGTAGCCGAAAACCGTGGCGCGGCCGTTCTTCTGGTTTTCCACCGCCTGCGCCATTAGCTTTGAGAGCCCGTTGCCGTAGAAAATATTATCCCCGAGGATCATGGCGCAGCACTCGCCGCCGATAAATTCCTCTCCTATTATGAAAGCCTGCGCCAGGCCGTCCGGCGAGGGCTGTTCCTTGTAGCTCAATTTTATGCCGAATTTGCCGCCGTCTCCGAGAAGGTCTTTGAACTTGGGGAGGTCGTGCGGCGTCGAAATTATTAGTATGTCCCTTATTCCCGCCAGCATCAGCGTGGACAGCGGGTAGTATATCATCGGCTTGTCGTACACGGGCAAAAGCTGCTTGCTCGTTATTACCGTAAGCGGATACAGCCTTGTGCCCGACCCGCCCGCGAGTATTATTCCCTTCATGAATCTTCTCCTTTTGCCTTTTCCACTTCCGCCTTCTCCGCATCCGGCGCTTCAAGCTTGCCGCGTTCGCACATTTTGCCGTCCTTCCGCCACTTTAGAAAATACTTGAACATGGAGGCTATGTGTATTGATAAAAACCGGAGCTTCTTAGCGCTGTTCCGCCTGTAATCGTGATACACCGAAACGTAGGGTACCACCACCACGCGCGCGCGCTTCCTTATGGTGCGTGTCAGGTCCGCGTCCTCGAAGTACATAAAGTACCTCTCGTCAAAGCCCCCGACTTCCCTTAGAAGCTGCGTGCGGGCGAACATAAAGCACCCGGAGGCGAATTCAATGTCGGTGACTTTGCTTAAGTCCTCGTCCCGCATCGTGTAGTGCCTTCTGTGCTTTTCCATACTCTTAAGCGGCAGCCTGTTCGCTATCAGGTATTTTAACTTGGGATCACGCTTGGGAAGGTACTGCGGATCGCCGTTCATGTAGTATATCGCGGGCATGCACATCCCCACGCCGGGGTTGTCCTCCATATAATCGTAAAGCTCCTTGAGGGCGTTGTCCTTAAGCACCACGTCCGGGTTTATCACCGCGTGGTATTCGGAATCCAGCCGTTGCAGTATGAGGTTGTTCGCCGCACCGTAGCCGAGGTTCCTGTCGCAAAACACCACGCCAATTGTGGAAAATTCGCTGGCTATACGCTCCGCGCTGCCGTCGCTCGAGGCGTTGTCGATAACGTATATCTTTATTTTGATGTCGCGAGTCTGCTCAAGTATGGACCTAACCGCCTCACGCGTGCGCGCGTAGTCGTTGTAATTGACTATGCCGCAGCTGACGTCATATTTCAAAAAACAGTTCCTCCGCTCAAATTTCTTATACATTATATCAGCAAAGCGGCGGCATTTAAAGGGCATTGTTAAAAATTTACGAATACGGCCCGCATATGTTTGAGTTTAAGGCGCGTGTGTAATATAATATGCGCATGAAAGAGAAGAACAAAAAGCTAAACGCCATAACCGCGGCCGTCGTATGCGCGGCGTCCGTCGTGATAGTTATAGCGCTGGTCAATATAGTGGGCATAAGCAGCGAGTACCAAAAAGGCGAGACGGCCTATGAGTCGCTGGCGGAATACGCCGATATCCCCGAGGATTTCGGCCTTGTTGAATTTACCGCCGCTTCCATCGCGGAGCAGGACCAGGCGTCCTACGAAAATAATATGGGAGGTTCCTCAAGCGGAGACGGCAATGCGGAAGCTTCTCCATCATCCGGAGAAAGCGCGGATCCAGCCCCTTCGAACGGCGCAAGCAGCCAGAGCAATCCCAATGCGCCGGAGGCGGGCAGCGTACCCGGCCCCACAAACAGCCAAACGGGAGCGGCAAGCATAGAGCGCGAAGCGTCCGCGGACACCCCGGCTGAAGCGGGGCCGCTTGTTATTCCCGGCGTTTCAGCCGCTCCCGCGGCATCTTCAGCCCCGGGCGCAAGCGCATCCGCTCCGGGCGGAACGGGCGCTAAAGGGACGCAGGCCGCGCATAAAGCTTTCATAGATTTCGACGCGCTGAAGAAAATAAACGAAGACATCACCGCCTGGCTGTACATCCCGGGCACAGACATAAACTACCCCATCCTTCACGGGGAAGACAACGACTACTACTTAAACCACAGCGCGGACAAAGCGGAAAACAACTCGGGATCGATATTCATCGACGCGGTAAATTCTCCCGGCTTTGCCGACCGTAACACCGTGATATACGGCCACAACATGAAAAACGGCGCAATGTTCGCGGGCCTGCACAAATTCGAGGACAAAGAATACTACGAAGACCATCCCTATCTCTACATATTCACGGACGATGATAAAGCCGTAAAGTACGAGATCATTTCCGCCTACGAGACGCCGGCCAGCGACCAGGCGGCTTATTCCATAGAATTCGAGGACGAAAAAGCCTTTTTAGACTACGTTGGCAAAGCCATCGAGAGCGCGCCAATAAAGCCAGAACCCGAACCAACAGCCGAAAACAAAGCGGAAACAAAGTTCGATGAGGACAGCAAAATAATCACGCTCTCCACCTGCGTCACGGGCGAGCACGACCAACGGTACATCCTCGTCGCGGTGGAAAAACAGGTACTTTAAGCTAAGACTCAGGTGGCGAACAAAGTGAGCCGGGTCAAGGGCCGGCCGGCCCTTGCGGGATTCCAAAGGGCGGAGGGCTAGGCGTGGTGGCCGCCGGAGGCATCTTTAACCCTCCGCAACGACGACCCTGTCCGCCATACCGTTCAGAAAAGCGATCGCCGCGCCAAAGTTCGTCACGGGGACGCCCATATCCTTCGCGCGCTCCATCCTTGAGAGCATGTTTTTGCGGTTTATCATGCAAGCGCCGCAGTGGACTATCAGCTTGTAACCGGCTAAATCATCGTTGAACTCGTGGCCGGAGGTCACAGAAAACTCAAGCTCTCCGCCTGCGTACCCGCTTAGCCATCTCGGAAGCTTTTCCCGCGCGATGTCGCCTTTCAGCGCGTGGTGCGTGCACGCCTCCGCCATCAGTACTTTATCGCCCGGCTTGAGGTTCGCTATGGCGCGCGCGCCGCGCATTAGCTCGCCTATATCGCCCTTTTGTCCGGCCATGAGCAGCGAGAAGGACGTAAGCCGGACATCTCCGGGCAGCACTTCGTTCACATACTTAAATATCTGCGAATCCGTTATTACGAGCGACGGCGGCTCCTTAAGCGCGGCAAGGGCAGGCGCAAGGCCGTTTTTCACTACGGACAGCGTAAGGCAACCCCTGTCCAGAAGCTCGCGCAGCACCTGCACCTGCGGCAGGATAAGCCGTCCCTTGGGCGCCTGGATGTCCTGCGGCATGACCAGCATGACCATATCGCCTTCACTTACAAGGTTGCCTAATAAGCTGGCTTCGCCCACGCCCCCCGCGCTCTTTATTATGGCGCGTTTAAGACAGGCTATACCTTCGCCGGTGAGCGCGTTCACTACCACAACGCCTTCCGGCGCCTCGGGCGCGTCGCCAGAAAACACGTTTACAGCCTCGATGACCGGTGTGTTTCGTTTGGCGAATTCCGCCGCGTAGCTTTTCTCCAGCGCGGCGTCATCGTCGTCCGCCCGCCGTATTATAACGGCGATATCCGTTTTATCCATGACTTCCCTTGTTTTCTTTACGCGCGCCTCCCCGAGCTTCGTCACGTCGTTCAGGCCGGCGGTGTCTATGAACACGACCGGGCCCACGGGTAGAAGCTCCATGGCCTTGTACACGGGGTCTGTCGTCGTGCCCGCGACTTCGGATACCAGCGCCACGCCGCTCCCGGCTATCGCGTTTATGATACTCGATTTGCCCGCGTTCGTCTTGCCGAAAATCCCTATGTGCAGACGGTTGGCGCGGGGCGTTTCATCTAATTTGGACATACGCCGCCTCCGTTTTTTTATTTATCATGTATTATAACATAACTACCGCGCGCATAAACAGTTGGAAATCTGCCTCATGCTTGTAGTATAATGGCATCAAAACATTGAATACCGTACCCGGAGGTGAGTAAAATGAAGTACAGCGCTATTTTAGGTTCGCTGGGGCAGACGAGCGACCGCTTTATGAAGTGCGGATACAAGGACCCCGAAAACGACAATGTGGAATTTGAGGATGTGGTGGAAAACCTGTCCAAAACGGGGGTGCTGGAAGGCGTGGATCTCTACCAGGCGCCGGAAGGCCCTCTTTCAGACCCGCGCACGGTGAACGAAATACTTGAAAAGAACGGATTTACAGTGTCGTCCGTGCTGTGCCAGGTGTTTGGCGAGCGTAAGTGGCAGCACGGCTCGCTCACGGCAGCCGACCCAAACGTAAGGCAAGACGCCATGAAGCTCTTAAAGCAGAACATAGACTTCAACGCGCAGCTCATAGGAACTCCCAGCGTTGACCTGTGGCTGGGACAGGACGGCTTTGATTATCCGCTCCAAACGGACTACGGCAGGCAGTACGACTACCTCATAAAGAGCGTGCGGGAGCTGGCCGACTACAACCCGTCCGTCAAGCTGACGCTGGAGGGCAAGATACGCGAACCCAGGAACCGCTGCCTCGTGGACACCACGCTCAGCGCGCTTTTGATGTGCATGGAAATAGACAGGGACAACGTGGGCGTTGCCATAGACACCGGCCACGTGTTTTACGCGCAGCAGAACGTCGCGCAGAATATAGAAGTAGCGGCGCGGTATAACAAGCTTTTCATGATGCACGTTAACGACAACTACAACCTTTGGGACGACGACATGATAGCAGGCGCTTTAAGGTACACCGAGTACATAGAAATGTTTTACTCGCTGCGCAAAGTCGGCTACGGCGGTTTTATGTCCATAGACATATTCCCCTACCGCGAAGACCAGTACGAAAGCACAAAGGAAAGCGTGCTCAACATGCGCAAATTCGACGAAGCCGTAGACCTCATCGGTTTTGACAGGCTCACCGGGCTCATTGCCGAGGGCGACCCCAACAAAACGTCCAAGGCGGTGCGCGAGGCTGTGTTTAAGTGACTGAAATAAGGATTAGTATTGTATGGGAATTGGAATCAGCGCGATATTGTAGTATACTGTTAATCAAACCAACCAATCAGGAGGAGAGCGATTATGCCACTAGTAACAACAACCGAAATGTTTAAAAAAGCCTATGAAGGCGGTTACGCCATTGGCGCGTTCAATGTGAACAACATGGAAATAATACAGGGCATCACCGAGGCCGCGGGCGAGCTCAAGGCCCCGCTGATACTTCAGGTGTCCAAAGGCGCGAGGAACTACGCCAACCCCGTGTACTTAAAGAAGCTCGTCGAGGCGGCGCTGGAAGTCACCGGCCTGCCCATCTGCCTGCACCTTGACCATGGCGACAGCTTTGAAACGTGCGTGTCCTGCATAGAGAGCGGGTTCACATCCGTCATGATAGACGGCTCGCACCTGTCCTTCGAGGACAACATAGCGCTCACCAAAAAAGTAGTCGATTACGCGCACGCACGCGGCGTCGTCGTGGAAGGCGAGCTCGGACGGCTGGCCGGAGTGGAAGACGAAATAAAGGTCTCGGCGGAAGATTCCTCCTACACCAAACCGGAAGAAGTTCAGGAATTCGCCGAAAAGACGGGCGTGGACAGCCTGGCCATAGCTATAGGCACCAGCCACGGCGCGTTCAAGTTCACGGGAGATGCCGAACTGCGTTTTGATATACTGGACGAAGTTTCCAAAAAACTGCCCGGTTTCCCCATTGTGCTGCACGGCGCGTCGTCCGTTGTTCCCGAGTTCGTGGACGAGATCAACAAGTACGGCGGCAGCATGCCCGGCGCAAAGGGCGTGCCCGAAGACATGTTAAGGAAGGCCGCCAAGAGCGCCGTCTGCAAAATAAACATAGACTCGGATCTAAGGCTGGCCATGACGGCTTCCATAAGGAAGCACTTCGCCGAGCATCCGGGCGATTTCGACCCACGCCAGTACCTCGCGCCCGCCCGCGACGCCATAAGGGAAATGGTCGCTCACAAAATAGTGAAAGTGCTGGGCTGCGACGGGAAGGCTTAATATGGCATAACACTGAAGTACAATAGTTTGTCCGAATACATTTCTAAGGATGTCAGGCTGTCAAGAAAGGTTCAGATGCTAGGAAGCAAGAATGCCGCAGGCGAGAGCGTATCCTATAATACGTTGAGCTTGCGGCAGTCGCGGCTGACGCCGCAGATGGGCCTTTATCGGCAGCCTGGGGGAGGGATATTTGATGAACGAACAAATAAAGCAGATAGCCGCGAGAATAAAAGAATTGCGGGAAATCCTCGAGATAAGCGCGGAAGACGCGGCGGGCAGCGTGGGCGTGAGCCTGGATCAATACAAAGCTTATGAGGACGCCACGGACGACATACCCATAGGCGTGCTCTACGGCCTGGCGGCGGACTTTGGCGTTGACCCCACGGTGCTCTTAACGGGCGACGGGCCGCGCATGGAAGAATACACAATCGTGCGCGGCGGCAAAGGCGTGAAGGTGGACAGGTTCGCGGGCTACTCGTTTACGGCGCTGGCCTCAAACTTTAAAAACCGCGATATGGATCCCATGATAGTTGACATCCTTTCCAGCGACCACGCGGAGCTCGTGACTCATGGCGGCCAGGAGTTCAACTACGTGCTCATGGGCAGCATAATGGTGACGATAGGCAAAAAGGAATTCGAGCTAAGCGAGGGAGACAGCATCTACTTCAACCCGGCCATCCCCCACGGGCAGCGGGCGCTGACGGACGAAGCGCGCTTTTTGACTATTATTAACGAATAATCGATACAGGGGTATTATTACAAATGCTGGATAAATATTTAGAACGCACCGGGTTTTCAAGCTATGAGGATTTCAAGCGGAACTACAAGCTGAACATACCGGAGAACTTCAACTTTGGTTACGACGTCGTGGACGAGTGGGCAAGGCTGGACGAGCACAAACCCGCACTCGTCTGGTGCGACGACGACGGCCACGAGAAACGCTTTTCCTTCGGCGACGTGAAACGCCTGAGCAATAAAGCGGCAAACATGTTCAAATCAAAGGGCATAGGCAAGGGCGATACTGTCATGCTCATGCTCAAGCAAAGGCCGGAAGTCTGGTTTTTGATGGTGGGCCTGCACAAACTGGGAGCGATAGTGATACCCGCGACCTACCAGCTTACCAGGAAAGACATCGTGTACCGCTGCGGCATGGCGGACGTGAAGATGATCTGCGCCGCCGACGACCCCGAGGTTATCGGGCACATCGACGCCGCGAAGCCGGAATGCAAAACGCTCGCCTTCACCAGCGTGCTCGGCGAGCCGCCGGACGGCTGGTGCTCGCTGGCCGCGGATTTGGAGCACGCCCCGCCCGATTTTGAACGCCCAACCGGCAACGCGGGCACGAAAGTAAACGACGGGATGCTCATATACTTCTCGTCGGGCACCACGGGCATGCCCAAGATGATCCTTCACGACCACAGCTACCCGCTGGGCCACATAGTAACGGCCAAGTACTGGCAGCACGTGGAGGACGGCGGGCTGCACCTCACCATGGCAGACTCGGGCTGGGCCAAGTTCGGCTGGGGCAAGATATACGGCCAGTGGATATGCGGGGCCGTCATAGTGGCTTACGACACGGACAAGTTCAATCCGCTGAAGACGCTCGAAACCATGGAGCGCTTAAAGCTCACAACTTTTTGCGCGCCGCCGACGATCTACCGGTTTTTGATACAAGAAGACCTTTCAAAATACGATTTTTCAACGATACATCACGCGGGGACGGCGGGCGAGCCGCTTAATCCCGAAGTGTTCAACCGCTTTAAAGAGGCTACCGGCCTCGACATCTGCGAGGGTTTCGGCCAGTCCGAGTCCAGCGTCCTTCTCGCCAATTACGAGTGGTTCGAAATAAAGCCCGGCTCAATGGGCAAGCCCTCTCCCCTCTACGATATAGATATCGTGGACGAGGACGGCGAGAGCTGCGAGGACGGCGTCGTGGGCGCTATAGTTGTGAAAAACACCGACAAAGCGCATCCAACCGGCCTTTTCCGCGAGTACTACAGGGACGCGACCGCGATGGCCGCAAGCTGGCCGGACGGCACGTACATGACGGGGGACACCGCCTGGCGCGACGCGGACGGCTACTATTGGTTCGTGGGCAGGAACGACGACGTTATAAAGTGCTCGGGTTACCGCATCGGCCCGTTTGAGGTGGAAAGCGCGCTATTGACGCACGCTTCGGTTATGGAGTGCGCCGTCACCGCCGTGCCCGACGCCGTGAGGGGACAGGTTGTAAAAGCCACAGTCGTGCTCGCCAAAGGCTTCGAGCCGAGCGATGCGCTAATAAAAGAACTGCAAACCCACGTAAAAACAATGACCGCGCCTTATAAATACCCGCGCGTCGTGGAGTTCACGAAAGAACTCCCCAAAACGACCAGCGGCAAAATACGCAGGGTGGAGATACGGCAGAAGGATTCGGGGAATTAAGGATTGCCTCCGGCGGCCAAAGAAACTTTTGCTAGCAGGGTGAGGCGTGGTGTTTCTCTGGACTCTCCAAAACCCGCTTTTCTTATAAGTTGGGCGAACGAAGTGAGCCGGGGTCTGGGGAACTTGTTCCCCAGCGGGTTCGGGCAGCGCCCGAGAATTATTTCAGCCTCACCGGCTTTATAATGGGCGTGTAGGTCAGTTCGCCCCGCACCCTGTGGCTAAGGTACAGCGTCACGCTGTCTATTTTGGCTGTAACCGCACGCGGCGCGTATGCGCCCAGATCAACGCCCGAAAGGTTTGCCTTGCGCGCCAGCGTTATGTGCGGCTTCATGGGTTTGGGGTCGAAGCGTATTCCGGCGGAGGCAAGTCCGTCCCGTATGCATTCGCTCATGGCGACGAGCGGCTCAGCGCCCCCGGCCCCGCAAAACAGCACCGCGTTCTCCCGCCTGCCGAAAAAACCCAGTTCACTGAGCTTAACCTCCACCGGGGGGATTCCTTTGGCCGCGGCCGCTATTATGCGCCCTATATCTTCCGTCAGCCCAAGGCTGGTCTCGCCCAGGAACGCCAGGGTTATGTGGTAGTTTTTCGAACTCGGGTAATTGCCGCGCACGCTGCCCTTAAGCCGCGCCGCAACCGCTTCAAGCGCGGCCACCGCCCCGTTTGGCAGGCTGGCCGCTATAAACAAACGTCCTGTATCCATGAACCGATTATACCAGACCGTCCGAAAGTTTTAAAGCAGGGGAAATAAATGAGCCGGGCAGACGAGATATTCATAGAAAATTGCAAAGACATACTCGAAAACGGATTTTGGGACAGGGGCTGCGGCGTCCGCCCGCGCTGGGAAGACGGAACGCCCGCGCACACCGTGAAAAAATTCGGCGTCGTGAACAGGTACGAGCTCTGGCGGGAGTTCCCCATACAAACCATCCGCAGAATAAATTTTTCCGCCGCCCTCGACGAACTTCTCTGGATATGGCAGAAAAAATCAAACAACGTGAACGACCTCAAAAGCCGCATCTGGGATTCATGGGCTGATGAGGACGGCAGCATCGGCAAAGCCTACGGCTACCAGATGTCCGTTGTGCACGATTACAGCGAGGGCCGCTTTGACCAGGTGGACAGGATACTCTACGACTTAAAGCACAATCCACTGTCACGCAGGATAATGTCCAACATATACAACCACCAGGATCTAAGTGACATGAACCTTTACCCCTGCGCTTACTCCGTCACATTTAACGTTGCCGGCGGCCGGCTTAACGCCATACTGAACCAGCGCAGCCAGGACATGCTGGTGGCCAACAACTGGAACGTCTGCCAGTACGCGGCGCTCGTTTCAATGTTCGCGCGGGTATCCGGGCTTCTGCCGGGCGAGCTCGTCCACGTAATCGCAGACGCGCACATATACGACCGGCACGTCCCGCTCGTGGAAGAAATAATAGCGCGCGAGCCCTACGCCGCGCCCACGCTTTGGATGGACGAGAGCATAGATGATTTCTACAGTTTCACAGACGGCAGCCTTAAGCTTACCGGCTATAAATACCATGAGTTTAAAGTGAAAATACCGGTGGCTATTTAAGGATGGCTTCTTCTTTCTTCTTCTTTGAAGAAAGAAGCAAAGAAGAAGCCAGGGGACGCTCCGTTCCCCTGCCACCCCTATCTTTTGCCAGAAAACACTATCGGGATTCCCCGGCATAACCTCTCCGAGCAAGCTTTTTCGGGTGACGGAAGCCGCAATGATAATGCGGGCAGTACTGCGTTCGCATCTTTTAATCCGCGAAGTAGGTGGCGTACATATCGGCTATGGCCAGCGCGGGGGCGAGGGGATATTTTTTGTACGCGGCGGACTGGGTTATGCCGCCTATGTAAGCGCGCGCCGCGTCGTCGAAACCGCCCATGTGCCAGCGGATGGCCATGGCTTCCTCGTCTGTCAGTTCTATGTGGTGCATGAGGAGGTAGAGCGATTTCTCGCCGTGCCCCATGGGCAGGCTGTCTTCGATCATGTACACTTCCTTCTCCGTCCACTCGCGCTTGCCGGGCGTCTTCACGTTCTTCACGCCCGTAATATACATATTCGTCTTGCACACGTCGTGCAGCAGCCCCGCGATTATAAGGGAATCCTCCCTCTCGCACTTTATGTTCTTGTTGAAGTTCGCAAGCAGTTTATACACGTTCATGCTGTGCAGCAGGAGGCCGCCCGCAAACGAACCGTGGCCGTTCGTGCTGGCGGGCGCGGTGTAAAAGTCGCTATCTTCGCTTAGCCAACGCATTAGCCTGTCCATGTTTTCCCTTTGGGCCGATACTAAAAGCTCCTCGAAAGAAGCCTGGAGCTCTTCGCGTTTTTTTTCGCTTAATGATTGTGTTTCAGACATATTTAAAATCCACTCCCTGTTTTATTTTATACTAGCATATACGGATTGTTTTGCAAATACCCCTATCCGGGAGCGTACTCTAAGAAATGGATCAACCGGCGGAGGCGCGGCTAAGATCTTCCGTCGAAGCCTTACGTTATTTTCCTATACTCTGTACATATTGTAAATAAACCGTTATAATTACATATGCATATTTATAGAAATTAATGTATTGTCAGTAAAAGGCGGAGCGGAATGAAGACGGAAAAACTGAGCGCGGAATACTTAACCAAGGTGAAATCCTCGCTGCTGGACAGCAGCAAAGATTTTATAGGCATAGCCGATGCCGACGGGAAACTGATATACCTTAACGACGCCGCGTACACGCTTATGGGCTATCCGCCGGGCGAGCGGCCCAAGTTCGAGAACATAGCCGATGTTCACGCGAACGATTTCGATAAATTCGCGATGAGCGTGATACAGCCCACCGTTATGATGGAAGGCTTCTGGACGGGAACGGGGTTTTTAAAGCGCAAGGACGGCTCCGCCATGGAAGTCTCGCAGACGGTGTTTCCCGTCTCAGGCGAAGATGGGGAATTTTACGGCACGGCCGCCGTAATGAAGGACATAAGCGAGCTTTTAGAAGTGAACGCGGCGATGGCTAAGAGCAGCGAGCTTTTCCAGAAGGTATTGGATTCCGCGAAGATAGGCATAGTGCTCATAAACATGGAAACCAACACCATCGAGATGGTAAACCGCTTCACCGAAGAGCTTCTCCAGATGAGCGCGAACGAGATAGTCGGCCAGAAGTGCTACGATATACTCTGCCACCGCGATATCTCAATATGCCCGCACGTAAACGAGCGCGAAGTGGAAACAATTGTTGCCGAACGCTTCGTGGAGCGCCGCGACGGTACTTTCGTACCCGTTATAAAGAGCGGCACGTGGATCGTCCTCGACGGCAAAGATTATCTTGTGGACACCCTTGCCGACATAAGCATACAAA